>CAKZUU010000019.1 GCA_937922175.1 uncultured Gemmataceae bacterium | reverse complement strand
CCGTTGTCGTTCGTGGGCGGGGCCGCGGAATGGCCAATGTTTCTAGCTTCCGCGTCGGTGACCCTTGGGTTCACGGTCGCAATCGGTCGGGACCGTTGGCTCCGGTTGGATCAATTGGTAGGTTCCAGCCTGTCATACTTTCTGATCAGTTTTCTCGCGGTTCTGGTTTACTATGTGTTGGTTTTCACGGCGATGCTCATCGTAGGGAGCCGGGTCATTTCGGGGCCGTCGTTGGGACAAGCTCTCTGGGTCAGCGTGACGGCGTTGGTGATGCTCGGGTTGCTGGATCTGATTCGATCGCGAATCAACCGTTCGATGGAGCAGTATTATCGCCGAGATAAATCCCAACTGGACCGAACATTGCATCAACTAAGCGAAGCGATCGAGCACCTGATCGAGCCGCCAGTGCTGGGTCGGCATTTGCTGGACGCGGTCACGGACTTGCTCGCGGTGAATCGCGCTTCGATTTACCTGGCGGACGGAGAACCGGGAATTTATCGACGGACGGGGTGGATCGGCAGTGAGCCGCCTCTGGCGGAAATGGCCCCCGGTTGCCCGTTGGTGGATGAATTGACACGCCGAACCGTCGTGACGTTGGCCGTCAATGGCGATGCTGTGACCGAACAGTTGGAGTTCTTGGGTGGTGAAGTCGCCGTGGCCCTTGTCCACGAGCGCCGGTTGCTGGGGTTTCTCCTTTTGGGTCCGAAAACCAACGGTTTGTACCAAGCCGAGGATTATAACTTGTTGGCCGCATGGGCTCCCATTGGTGGCCTGGCCTTGCAGAGTGCTGCCGCTCGGCGAGCAATTGAGTCGCTCAATCGCGAGGTGCAACTCAAGGTTGAAAAGATTTCCGAGCAGCAAGAACGCATAATGGCGCTGCAACGACAGCTTGTCCTCCAGGCGGAGCGGGGAACGTCGGTCGTCGAACATCGGGGCAGCGGTGATCTGCCGGTCGAGGTTGTCGGTTCGAGCGCAGTTGTCGGCCAACTGGTAGACCTGGTCCGCAAGGTCGCCGCGAGTCCGTCGGCAGTTCTCATTCGCGGGGAGAGCGGGACCGGCAAAGAATTGATTGCTCGCGCCATTCATGAGTGCAGCCCGCGGGCGGGCAAACCTTTCGTCAAAGTGCACTGCGCGGCGTTGTCGCCCACACTGCTGGAAAGCGAATTGTTCGGCCATGTCAAAGGCGCCTTCACCGGAGCGAGCAGCAATAAAGTCGGGCGATTCGAGATGGCCCACGGTGGGACGCTGTTTCTCGATGAAATCGGCGACATCAACCTTGACGTGCAGGTCAAGCTGCTTCGGGTGCTGCAAGAGAAGGTTTTTGAGCGGGTCGGCAGTAGCGTGTCGGTTCGGGTCGATGTGCGAATTGTCGCGGCGACCCACCAAAATCTGGAACGACTGATTCAACAGGAACGATTCCGGGAAGATTTGTACTATCGCTTAAACGTTATTACCATCGCGGTGCCCCCATTGCGGGAGCGGCGAGAAGACATCCCGGAATTGGTGCATTATTTTTTGCGACAAATTGCCACGGAAACCAACCGACCCGTTGCCGACATCGACGACGAAGCGATGAATTTGTTGCGCCAGTACTCCTGGCCGGGAAACATTCGCCAGTTGCGTAACGTCATCGAACGAGCCGTCGTCGTCGCGGAGGGCGAGGTGGTGACCGTGAGTCACCTGCCGGCCGAGGTCACCGGACGGTCGGCCGCGGGAGTGACAACGGCCAAGGTTCCGGGCGACTCACCCAGACGAGGGCGACTCAGCCGAGATGAGCGTCTTCGCCAGCAGCGCGAGGAGCTCGTCCGCGCCTTGGCCGAAGCCAATGGCAACAAAGCCGAGGCCGCTCGGGCTTTGGGCATACCTCGCAGTACGCTTCTCAGCCGGATGCAGAAATTCGGACTCAGTTAGCTTTTCGCCGAGTGCCCGATCACTCGTTGGCCGCCAACGAGGCACAAACGATTTCTCGATCGTTGCGGGCGAAAACGCACTTCCGGGCGAAAGCTGGATGCGACCAGACGACGGGTCGGTTGACCAAGGGGTTGGTCGGCTCCACCAACCGCTGACGGTCGAGTTCCTCGTAACCCTCCGGCGATAGGCGAGCGAGGATCAGTTCGCCGTGCTCGTTGAACAAAAAGCAGCGATCACCATGGGCGACCAAAAAGGCATTTCCCCAGCGTTCTTCTTTGGGTTTGCCGCGTGGACTGGTCGCCAGCAGCGATTCCCAGAGGCGTTCGCCGGTATCCATCCGCAGGCATCGCAGTTGACCGTAGCTGCACACGCCGTAAATATGGCCGTCACTGAGCAGGGGCGTGCTCATGATGCTATGCAACCCCTCAGTGCGTCGTTCATTGACATTTTCCCTGGCCCGCCAAAGGATTCGAGCCGCGGGACGATCTTGGGCCAATTGCAGCATTATCGGGCCGTTGTAGAACGCGGTGACGAACAGCCGATCGCCGCTCAGCCGCGGAGTCGGCACAGAGAGGCCCGAGCGCAGCTTGAATGGAACCGTCCAGAATTCTTTTCCCGTCAGGGGGTCGAGCGAACTGATCCCCTCGGGATGCCAGATGATTAACTGCCGCGCGTTCCCCGCCTCGGCGATGACCGGCGGAGCATACCCGCAGCCGTGTCCTTCATCTGTGGTCGTCAGGCTGCGCCAAACCTCTTTCCCCGAGGCGGCATCGAATGCGACGGCCAAACTCCCGGCTTCGCCACCGACGAGACAAATCAGACGATCGCCATCCAGCAGGGGATGTCCTGCGTAACCCCACACGGGAACTTTGGCACCGAAATCCTTCGGAAAGTTACGCTGCCACACGAGTCGACCGGAGTCGGCATCCAAGCAGCGTAAATCGCCCATGGTTCCGAGAGTGTAGACGCGTCCCCTGGCCACCGTGGGGGTACAGCGTGGTCCGGCGGCATAACTCACTTTGTAAGCACACGGATACTCATGCACCCAGATCGTTCGGCCCGTGTGGGCATCCAAACAGTGCACTCGCTCCACCCCGTCAACGATGGTTCGGCTGTCGAAAGGGTTCCCGGGTTTTTTCGCATCCGGGGAGCGTCGCCAGTCCGTGACGAATACCTTTCCGTCGGCGACCGCCGGGCCGGCGTACCCCTCGGCCACGGGTGACCGCCAACGAATTCGCAGGCCTTCTCGCGGCAGACGCGCGACGATCCCCGTCTCCCGCCACACGCCGTCTCGCTGGGGACCGAGCCATTGCGGCCAATCATCCCCCCACAGCGCCGAGGGGCCCAGCACCGCGGCGGTCAAACACATCAGGCGACGCATTGGCTCGTCCCCTCAACAGGGCAGTGCGACTATCGATTTGTTTTCCGACTCAAAAGGCACGGTGCTTCGCATGACCGGGCATCGCGACGACCACCGGCGGAGCGGGCTTGTCCCACCCGTATTCCGCAGGGCCCAGCGTTAAGTTTGACTCGAACGCCTCCTGCCACGTCACCCGCTGACCGGAGTAGGTCGCCATGCGCCCCATGATGGCCATCATCGAGCTGAGCGCTGCTGATTCGCCGTCGTTGATTGGCTGACCCGAACGGATCGAGGCGAGGATCTCGTCCAATTCCCGCTGATACATGTTGGGGGCTTCACCCTTGTACACCCAGGTCACGGCTCCACTGATGGTGTGATCCATGAGTTGCGCCTGACCCTTCGTACCGATGACGTGATCCGACACTTCAAAATGAGTGTCACGCATCTGTCGGCAGAAAGAGAAAACCTTCAAGCCATGGGCATATTCGTAGGCCACCGCGTGGTGATCGTAGATGTTGCCGTACTTCGCCTCGGTACGAACCTGCCGCCCGCCGTTTCCTGTCGCGGCGATCGGCATCTGTCCCCGCACGACCCACGAGACTTTGTCGTGATTGTGCACGTGTTGTTCGACAATGTGGTCGCCTGATAGCCACGTGAAGTAATACCAGTTCCGTACCTGGTATTGCATGTCGGTCCAGCCCTTTTCTCGTTCCCGCGCCCGTAGGGGACCGGCATTGTAGGTGATGTGAATTGTTACGACGTCGCCGATCGCCCCATCATGGATTCGCTGGATGGTCTCGCGCTTGGCCAGATCATAGCGATAGCAGAAGCCGCTGGCGAAACAAAGATTCTTCTCTTTGGCTTTCCGCGCCGATTCGATCACCGACCTCACACCGGGGGCATCGACAGCGACGGGCTTCTCGAAAAAGACGTGTTTGCCTTTTTCCACACATTCGCGAAGGTGAACGGGGCGAAAATGCGGGGGCGTGGCCAGAATGACGAAATCGCAGCAGTCGATCACATGCTTGTACGCGTCGAACCCATCGAAGCAGCGATCGCCGACATCGACCCTTGACGAGAACGAGCGGGTCACATTGGCCAAAGTGTCGTCCACTCTGTCGCGAAATGCATCGCCCAAAGCGTATACCTTCGTATTCTTGTCGGCGGCCAACGCATTGAAAAGGGCACCCGTTCCCCGCCCGCCGCAACCGACCAGTCCCACCTTGATGACCGAGTCGCCTCCGGCGAAAACGCCCCCCGGAAACTGGGTCAGCGCCGATAATGTTCCCGCGGCGGCACCGGCCGTCTGTAGAAACGATCGTCGAGTCGGCAACGATGGGGAGGAGGGACGGGAGCGCATATCAGATCCTCATCACTACGAATCGTTCTTGTAGGCAGGTACCGTCATTGTCGGAATTTTTCGTCGAAGCCGCAAGCGGAATGGCTCGACATCCTCGCCGGGTCCAGCCCCTACTCTCTTCGGACGACGTCGGGCTAGAACATCGGCATGAATAATCATACCGTGTATATCGCCTTGGGCAGCAATCTCGGAGATCGGAAGGCGAACCTGGACGGCGCTTTGGCCGAGTTGGAACGTCGTCCCGGTGTGCGGGTCGTCGCGCGATCCACGTATCACGAAACTGAGCCTGTCGGCGGTCCGCTGGGGCAGGGGATGTATCTGAACGCGGCTGCCGCCCTCGAGACTCGGTTGCCTCCGGAAGCCTTGCTCGAGGTCCTCCTCGATGTCGAGAAACAATTTGGTCGAGTTCGTCGCGAACCGAACGCCCCCCGCACGTTGGATCTGGATTTATTGCTCTACGACGACCTGGTGCGTGCCGAGATTTCTCCCATCATCCCCCATCCGCGTCTGTGGCAGCGGCGGTTCGTGTTGGAACCGCTGGCGGAAATTGCTCCGGAGGTACGCCATCCGGTGTTGGGTGTCACGATCCGCCGGCTCGCCGAAGCCCTGCGTGACTTGCCGCCCGCCGACCGTCCCCTCAGCGGTCTTCGGACGCTCATTACCGGCTCGACTAGCGGCATCGGTCTGGCCGTCGCCGAACACTTTGCTCAAGCCGGGTCCTGGGTGATCGTGCACGGCCGAAGGCATCCAGAACGAGCTGCCCAAATTGCTGACAACTTGCGGTCATTCGACGTCGCCACCGCGTGGCTGATGGCCGACCTGCGGCTGGAAACCGAAACACGCCAACTCGCGGAAGCGGCATGGAATCGGTGGGAGGGGTTAGACGTTCTGATCTGTAACGCCGGCGCGGACACCTTGACCGGCGAGGCCGCCTCATCTCCCTTCGAGCACAAATTGGAGGAATTGTGGCATGTTGATGTGCGCTCCACCGTGCAATTGTGTCGCGACCTTGGGGTGAGGATGCACCAACGAGGCAAAGGGATCATCCTGACGATGGGATGGGATCAGGCAGAGACCGGGATGGAGGGAGACAGTGGTCAGCTTTTCGCCACCGTCAAAGGGGCTGTCATGAGTTTCACGCGGAGCCTGGCCGTTTCCTTGGCTCCGTCGGTGCGTGTCAACTGTCTGGCTCCGGGTTGGATCAAAACGGCGTGGGGAGAATCGGCATCCGAGATGTGGCAGTGCCGGGTGGTGCGAGAAACGCCGCTTCGCCGCTGGGGCACGCCCGACGATGTCGCCGGTGTCGCCGTTTGGCTGGCGTCGCCTCACGCCCGGTTCGTCACCGGGCAAATCGTCCGAGTCAATGGCGGTGCGGTGCGTTAACCGAGGGGACTACGAATCCCAATCAATGAAAGGTGCCAATCGTCGAGCATTGATATTGATGCATTCGAGAATGGCCCGAACCCGAGCGATCGGCATGCCCCACTCGAACGCCCAGATGATAATCTCCAGATTTTCGCGGCCGCCTCGAAGTTGCTCGACGATGCGATCCAATAAGAGGCGATCTTCGGGAAAGGCACGTTTCAGCAAGCCAAAATCGTTGCGGTCCAATTCGGACCAGAAAACTTTCCCCTCAAGATGCTCCAGGAGACGTGCGCGCAGGTATTGATGCCAGTATTGCCGGACCCAACGTTTTAGGGCTTCTTCGCCCAAGTCACGACCGGCCTTTTCGCTCTCGATCCATTTATAAATTTCCGCTTCGCGTAGCGAGTCGACATAGACACTGCAACGGTGAGCTTGCATCGGCTCCGCCGACCCGTCGTCAGGACACGTTTCAAGAAGGGCCTCAGCTGACATGGCACATTCCCCCGGCCATTCAACAACAGACTGAGCAGGAAGGACGCCGACAACGCCTCGCCCTTACCCGTGAATTCGTCACCGCAATTGTAGGATTTGACTCGAATCGTCACAAGACGGACCTCGCCGTTCAAACGGGCAAATTCTGATGATGGCACGGGAATTCCTTGCTTTAGCGATTGTGCGCCACCTATCGAGCGAGATACCCACCGTCGACGACCAGTGTGGTCCCGGTGATGTAGCTGCCGGCGTCGCTGGCCAGAAGCAGGGCCGGTCCCACCAGTTCCTTGGGATCCCCCCAACGGTTCAAAGCGGTCATCCTCGCGAATTCCTGCTTTTCTTCGCCGGATAGCAGGCTCATGGGCAGGTCCGTCATGAACGGACCCGGTGCCAAACAATTGACGGTGATGCCAAAAGGACCCAAGTCCAAGGCCATCGACCGTGCCAGGCCGATCAGCGCGGCTTTCGTCGCCGAATACACGTTTCGCTTCTCTTTGGAGACAAGCCCCATGATCGAGGAGATATGGATGATCCGACCCCATCGTCGCTTCTTCATGTCGGGGATGATCGCTCGTGACAAGGCCATGATCGAATTCAAATTCAACTCCATGACCGAGTCCCAGGTCTCGTCCGAGACTTCGTCGATGGCTTGCGGCTTGTTCGTTCCCGCGTTGTTGACCAGGATGTCGATGCGGCCGAAAGCGGCCAAAGCCTGCTCGGCGAGCTGTCGAACTTCCGCCCGGTGGGACATGTCCGCGACCAGATAGCGTCCCCGTCGCGAGGTGCCCTGCAAGATCTCCTCGAGCGCGTTTTTCAACTCCGACTCAGTTCGGCTGCTGATGATGATGTCGGCACCGGCCTCGGCAAATCCGCGGGCCATGGCCTTCCCCAAACCTTTACTACCACCCGTCACCAGTGCCACTTTGCCGGAGAGATCAAATGGCGAGCCGATCGACATCATGGGAACTTCCTCTGAGGAGAGCCTTTTTGCGGTCATCCTACGGTTCGCCGCCGACTCGAGCGGAATGGGCGGCGGGCTCGTCGAGGCGGATGCCCAGTTCCGCGATCTTGCGGTACAACGAGCTGAGACCGACATTGAGGCGTCGGGCGGCCTCTTTCTTATCAGCGCAGCGGCGAAGAATACGCTCGATGTGTTGCCGCTCAAATCGGCGAGTGGCTTCGGCCAAATCATCGACCAACGCCGGGTCGAGGGGTGAAGGAGCCAAATCGGGCGGGAGGTCAGCTGGAGTGATGAGCGGACCTTCGCCGAGGATAACGGCCCGCTGAATGACGTTTTCCAACTCGCGAACGTTGCCCCGCCACGGACATGCCATCAAAATTTGCAGCGTCTCGTGGGAAATGCCAGTGAATCGTTTCCCGATCAAGCGCGAGTG
>CAKZUU010000018.1 GCA_937922175.1 uncultured Gemmataceae bacterium | reverse complement strand
CAAGGCGTGAAGGGTCAGCATTCGTCGCTGCAGCCCCCACGTCAATTGATTCCATGCTTCCTGGACTCCACCCCAACTGGGCACTCCCCCGAGCAAACGACGGGCTCTTTGTGCCAAGTCGTTCACCTCCGCGCGAGGGATCGTCGAGGCGGAGCGCAACAGCACCGCGCTACGAAACACTTCCGCTCGCCACCACCCCGGTGCCCCCGGACTCGGCAGCGGCACCGCCCACAGTCGTCGCCCGGACTCTCGATCGACGGCGACCACACTCGTCGTGCCCACGCATACTTCGATCGCTGACGGCACAGTCGAAACCGCAAGAGAGAAAGGCTCCGACCCTAAAAAAGTCGTGGGCGGCATCTCGCGGCCACTCTCGAAGTCCAGTCGAATCAATTCATCCCCGTGGTTCCGCGGCCAAATACCCAGAAGATGTCGCCCCACGCGCCGAATTTCCGGTGCCGCTCCCGTCAGGCTCGGCAGCCCTTGAGGGGTATAGCTCCATCGCGGCGTGCCGTCGGACAGGTTGATGGCTCGAACCGTCGGTCCATCGGCGATCACTGCCCACGAATCGTCCCCGAGGATCGGTGGACCTCGCCAGGGCGACGTCGCCGAACACCGAAACTGCAATCGACCATTTGTCGCATCCAGACCCAGCGCCTCGCCACCCGTCGTCTGAATCAAGACGTGCCGCGGTGTCGCCAGGAGGTACGGCCCAATGCCGGCTCCTTCCTCAGGACCGTACCATGACGCACCGGCCAGACGGAACTGCCAATCGACAAGCCCCGCTTCGATGTCCAGTGCCAGAACCGCATCCTGCCCCTGCCGACTGATCAAGCGATCGCCCGCGCGACAGAACCCCGAGAGATCTGCCCTCGGCGGCCAAGGTTCCAGCCGACGGAAATGGCGACGAGTCGGAGATCGAAGCAACGGCTCTCCTTCGGGCAAACGAAATTCCCACACGAGGTGGCCATCGCTTCGTCGCAGCCGCGTCACTCCGCCTCGACCCGCCACGATCGCCGAGTCCCCGTACCATCCCACGAACTGGGCATCATGTGTCAATTGACGTCGCCAAAGTTCCTCGCCTCGAGGCATCTGGCGACAGACGAGAACCTCGGCAGCGCAAAAAAAAACGCGGCCCTGCGGGTCGATTCCCTGCGAGTCGACGGCCGGCCGCCTCGCATCGGGGATCGGAAGCAAGAGGCTTTCGCTGCGAAGCTCCGGCCCCTCTTCCGTCGTCCAAGGGATGGGCCAATCCGGTGTCAGCGGGGTCGGCATCGTCCGACTCCTGGCCGACGGCGCTCGCCCCGTCTCGTGCTGAAGACGAATTCGGATTGCCTCGGCAGCGTCGGTCGCTTCTAGGGACTCATACACTCGCACCAGCCCCTCCAGCGCTGTGACGCGCTCTGCCATCATCTCGGCCCGAGCGACATGGGTGCCGCTTTTCTCCAAGACCTGTCGATACGCTTGGGCCGCCTCCTGCGGTTGCCTGGTTTCTCGTTGTCGTGCTTCATCCAGTAGTTTCTGTTTGACGAACGGACTGAAGGCGAAGCGTTCGGCGGCCGAGGCGCGATCCTGCTGCCAAATTTGCTCGGCGCGACGGTTCATTTCGGCCCAACCCTTAGGGTCGAGCAACCCGACGAGAAACTCATCGGCGCGGACCGGTCCACCTTTTTCCCGCGACAGCCAAGTGCGGCGCAGCTCGGGAGCCTCCAACAACTCGGGAAAGCTCCGATCACCCGCGGCAAAGCGGAGGGCAACGAGGGCGACCCGATCGGAGATGTCCAAGTCGGTCTCGTTCCTCATCGGAGCTTTCGGGGTCGGGGGGCGCTGGTCGAAGGTGCTCGCCTCGACGACCTCCCATGCCAACAGTTCCCTTCGGCGCAAGCTAATCCACTGTTTCAGAGGTCGCCCCAAGCGATGATCATCATCTTTTGCGAATTCGGCTGCTTGGGCCAAGGTTTGCAAGGCCGACGTCCGGTCGCCGCCATCGGCTTGGGCAAGGGCAAGATCATACAGCCGCTGGGCATCTCGGGGCTGTTCTTCCACCAATCGTTGGAAATGACCCAGCTGGGCGCGTGGCGGGACGAATCCCCAAATCTCCGTGGGAGTCGTGACAACTAAAAAGCCTTCGGAAAAGGCGAGATTTCCCCACGGGTCGGCACTGGAGCGAGCGTCGGCGGGTTCCCCATCCTCCTGATGCAAGACTCGTAGACCCATCCGTGTCGGCCAAAAGACGAACTGGTCGCTGACGAGTCCGCGGCCGTGGGTCGCTCGGTCGCCTTCGTCGGGTTTGGTCCAAAGGACTGTTCCTTTGACCGCATCGTACGCTCGAAGTCCTTGTGGAAAACCGCCCAAGGTGACGAACAATCGACCGTGGGAGACTCCCAACAGGTGGATGGGATGAGTCGGTCCGCTGTCCCAGAGCAATTCCCCGCTTCGCGCATCGAGGCAGAAGATGCGGTCGGCATCATCGGGGGCGGCATAGATTCGTCCGTCGGCATACAGGCAAGGGCAAAGATCACGCGGTAGGATCCCATCTGTCGATCGGATCGACGATGAACCGTAGCGGAACGCCCAGGCCCTTCGGCCGGTATGGGCATCCAGTGCCACGATCAAGCCGCTGTGCGTGCAGTAAACCAGATGGCTGCCGGCGAGGGTCAAAAGCTCATGACGGAAGCGCGGTCGATCCGCCGTCGTCTCGACCGACCAGACTTCCTGACGCCAGCGGCGGTTGGGCGGTTCTCGTTGGTCGAGTGAGTCGGCGTCGTAACATTCGAGAGACGTCACGGCTTGCCGCCCCTCGAACCGTGTCCGTGCCAGGTACAATCGACCATCCTGAACCAGAGGGGCTCCCTCGAACAAAGCGGGGGGGTCGGTGTCCAAGGTTCGCGCTCGCAGTTGCCACCGAGGCAACAACCGCACCCGGTCATCCCCAAGCTGACGCCATTCCAGGCATGCGATGACTGACTCTGACTCCAAGGCGGCTGCACCGGCTTCTGGCGGCGCGATGGTTTGTGCACCGAAGCGAGCGTAAATTCGATCGCCGGACACGGTCAAGGTGTAGGCCAATTC
>CAKZUU010000017.1 GCA_937922175.1 uncultured Gemmataceae bacterium | reverse complement strand
GGAGGGTCAGCGGTCGAATGGGCTAGGTCGGCTGTCCGGTCGGAGAGGTGCCAGAGTGGTTGATTGGGCCGGTCTCGAAAACCGGTGTATCCGCAAGGATACCGCGGGTTCGAATCCCGCCCTCTCCGCTGAATTTTCCTCGAGGTCCGATCGGATCGAAGACGGGGACAAACCCATCGCTGAACGGAACCGATCCGACGGCTAACAGCTGGGTAAGGTTCCCCGTAGTTATGGGTCAGTCCTTGCCTCGTCTGTCGGAATTTCTCCGTGAAGGCTCTCCCGCTATTTATCTTAAAGCCGACGAACTGCCTTCGGGGAGTCCGTCGGTAAGCGAATATCGTGGCGTCAGGTCTGTCTCCGAGTTGACGATGTCGAACCTCGGCGATTCGAGTCTCGCATGCGCGTGCGTGGAGAGGCTGTCGATCCAGACATCCGCGAATGTAAAACGAATAGGGGAAAAGGAGAAATGGCGGGAGGAGGCCGAATGAATTGGGAGCATGTCATCAAGCGGATGCAGGTTCATCAGGGCGACCTCACTCGGTTAGCCGTCGATGCAATCGTGAATGCGGCGAATGAAACGTTATTGGGTGGAGGAGGAGTGGACGGGGCGATCCATCGGGCCGCGGGACCGGAATTGCTCGAAGAGTGTCGCCGCTTGGGTGGTTGCCCGACGGGGCTGGCGAAGATGACCCGGGGGTATCGCCTGCCGGCTCGACATGTGATCCATACCGTTGGTCCTGTTTATCGCGAGGCGGAGAAAGAACGGTCAGCGGAGCTGTTGCGATCGTGTTACCGGGAATCGTTGCGCTTGGCAGCGGAAGCAGAACTGAAAACGATCGCCTTCCCCTGCATTTCGACCGGGGTGTATGGCTATCCGAAGGCGGCCGCTTGCGAGGTGGCCATCGCGACGGTGGCGGAATGGCTCGATGCACACGCGATCCCGGAACTCGTCATCTACTGTTGTTTTGGGAATGATGATGCCGAACTTTATCATCGCCGGCTCCGGGAGTTGGCCGAGCATTCAAGGTGATGTGGCAACCATTCCAGATCGAATTGCGGAAAGGTCACGCTGAAGCAGTGAACGTCAGCGGACCGACAAGAGCCATC
Organism: uncultured Gemmataceae bacterium; assembly: GCA_937922175.1. GTDB lineage: Bacteria > Planctomycetota > Planctomycetia > Gemmatales > Gemmataceae > CAKZUU01. The sequence continues at coordinate 5,156 of CAKZUU010000017.1, read as the reverse complement.
GATTCACGTGATGGAGAAGACCCTGATTGGCAGGCTCCATCGAACATGTCAAGATAGTAAGCAAAGGGAAACGATCACAGGTTCGAGCGAGGGAAGGCGCGTGCCGGACCAGACGCCAACATCGGACTCATCATCGGGTGATGGCGAACGAACTCTCCCGCTGGGCGAGCGGGAACCGGCCGTTTATTCGACGGATTTTCAGGTCATCAGCGACGAGCCACAAGCTTTTGGCGAGTACGATCTGTTGGAAGAGATCGGTAGCGGAGGGATGGGTCGAGTCTATAAGGCGAGGCATCGCAACACCGGGCGGATCGTCGCGTTGAAGACTCTGTTGCCTCGGTATCTCTCCACCGCGGGATTGGTCGCACGTTTTCGGAAAGAGGCGAATTCGGCAGCCCAATTGGACCATCCCGGGATCGTTCCGGTTCATGAGTTTGGCGAAGCGGACGGAAAATATTTCTTCACGATGGCCTTGGTGGAGGGCCAAGGACTGGACAAACGCTTGCGTCAAGGGCCGCTGGACAATCGTCGGGCGGCCCGCATCGTGGAGAAGGCAGCCGAGGCGGTGGCGTATGCCCACAGCCGGGGCGTCATCCACCGGGACATGAAGCCGGGCAATATCTTGATTGACGAACACGACAACATCAAAGTCACGGACTTCGGCCTGGCTCGTCGACTGCGCGAGGTGGAGGAGCCCGCGGGAGCGACAGAGGAGTCATCCGACCTGCATCGAGGGGCAAGCGACCTCGCCGGGCTGACCAAAGCGGGGGCCATTGTCGGAACCCCGGGCTTCATGTCGCCGGAGCAAGCGCGAGGTTTAAAGGACGTTGGCCCAGCCGCCGACATTTGGGCCTTGGGCGCCGTGTTGTATGCCTGTTTGACCGGGCGGGCTCCCTTCATCGGGGCAGATCCCGTCGAGACTCTCATGCTGACGCTCGAAGCCGATCCGGTGCCCCCCGACGAGATGAACCCGGACGCGGACCCCGACCTGGTCGATATCTGCTTGCGATGCCTGGAAAAGGACCCGAAGGACCGGTTCGGAAGCGCCGCCGAATTAGCTCAAGCCTTGGCCCGTTGGCGTGTGGGGCATCAGCCTTGGCGAGGGTGGGAAGGTCATCGGTCGGCGTGGGGAAAATTTCTGATCAACTCGCCCGAGGTCGTACCGTTGGTGTCAGGCCTTATCGTGAATCGGCTCACGAATACGCAGGAAGCGTTGTTCGTCGGTTGTACGACAGCGGGAATTCAGTTGATCGCGCGAAAAAAGACGCCGGGTAGTCTGGGCCTGACTCTGACGGGGTTGACGCTGTGTGTAGCATCGCTTCCCGCATCAGGACCCTTGGTGGGCGAAGGGATGTTGGCCGGAGCGATCGTGAGCGTCGTCAGCATGGTCGGGTTGATGTTCGCCATCGTCTCCGGAATTCCCGAGTTGACCGTGAGGATCGGCCGTTGGTCGCCGCAATCCTGGGCCGTTGTCGGGTTCCTCGCTGGTCTTTTCGGGATGATCATGGCCGTGACGTTGTCGGCGTGGCTGAAGTTTTCGGCCAGCGAATCATGGTTGTCGCGGATCCTGGAGCCTGTTGAGTGGGGCTTGGGCCTGACGAGCGGGGGGGCTTTTACCGCGGCTCTCGGGCTGGCCTTCGGCGCGATACTGGGTCAAATCTACCGACGGTTGGAGGTGTTTGGTCCGGAGGTGTTTCCGGCCTTTCTGCTCTCCGTCCCCCTGATGGGGGTGCTTGCGGCGGGGATCATGCGAATCGTTCGGCCACTGGAACCGACCCAAGCGGGGCATTTCTCGGCCTTGGGACCAGGTCCGGCCTTGGCCCTCTCAGAACAGATGCTCACCCGCTGGGTAGGTGACAGCGAGGAAGCGCGGATCAGCGCCGCAGCCGCCTCCTTCTGTATCAAATTCCTCTTCTATGCCGTGCCCATGGCTGTGGGAGCCGTCATCGGCAGCCTTGTCGCTCGCTGGGCAGGGGACGAAGGATGAAACGGCGACGTTGGGGCGATTATGAACTGATTCGTCGTCTGGGCCAGGATGCCCCATTTCATCTGTTCTGCGCTCGGCAGGTGGAGTTGGGGCGGTTGGTGACGTTGAAAGTTCTTCTCGATCGTCGGCAATCGGTTGAGGCGGCGACGTCGCTTCGCCGCGAGTTGGAGGCGGCTGATCGCCTGGATCATCCCGCCATCGTTCGTGTCTACGAAAGTGGAACTTGGAACGGGAAGCCGTACCTTGCTCACGCTTTCGTCAACGGCGAACGGCTCGCGGAACGGTTGGCCCGGGGGGCGGTGCCTCCCCGTCAGGCTTGGACTTGGATTCGCCAACTCGCCGAAGCCCTACAACACGCTCACGATCGCCAGATCTTCCATGGCGCGCTCCGACCTGAGGTCGTGTGGATCAGTTCGGATGGCGACGTCCGTTTGAGCGGGTTTGGCAACCCCGTCTTTTTCGAAAATCTTGGGTTAGATGTCTCCACCACCTGGGCGGGATATTTGGCCCCCGAACAAGCGGGAGGGCGAGGGGCGGTTGGTCGGGCCACCGACGTGTATGGCCTGGGAGCGTTGTTATTCGCGATGGTCACGGGCGGCCCACCGTTTCAGGGAGCCACCTTGGCCGAAACCTGCCGATTGATCCGCCATCATCCGGCCATTCACCCTTCCCGCCTCCATCCGGGTCTATCGGTCGAAGTGGACCGTGTTTGTTTGCAATGTTTGAAAAAAGAGCCAGCACGCCGCTATGGCGTCGAGAGACCGATAGCCCGGTTGATCGCGGACCTCCGCTCGTCTGACGCGGGACGCATTCGCTCCGAATCGCCTCCGAATCGCTGGATACGCCGCCACGCGAGATCGTTCAAAATTGTCGCTTTGTGTTTGCTGCTTGGATTGATTCCCGCGGGGTTCGATCGGATGCGGCACCGCCAATTTTGGGAGACATTGACGGATCCGCAAGCGAGTTTGTCGCAACGTGAGCGAGCGGCGCGTTATTTTCGCCAATGTTGGAGCGATCGCCCTGGGTCGCGAGAATATCAGGCGGCCCTCGAACTGAGCCGAGCCCGCCTTGCGCGGACAGAGCCGGTTCCGGCTCGTTGGCAGCGCCCCAAGACCGAATGGGATGCCATTGCTCAGTTGTCCCGAATTTTAGGGGCCTTCAGCCAAGGACTCGTTGAATCGGCACGCCAAGCCTGGAGGGAGGCGCAGGCTTCGGGTTATCTCCCGAAGACGCAGATCGAGCAAAAACTGTGGGAAGAGTGCCAAGCGCTGCTCGGTTCACCACCGCCGCCGGGAGACTAGCTACGCCGGGTGGATCGTCTGTTGTTCTCAAATCACCCCCACTCCGCTCTGGGCCGGGGCAGGTCGATCGGAGGTCAACGATTTGGTTCGGGGTCCGCAGGCTCTTCGTTTCGCTGATAGATAGGTAAAAAGCGATATTCGACCGTCAGGGCGAGGACGGCCATCGCCGTGCAATAATTCGAGCCGAACTGAGCATCGTCGCTGACGCGTCCTGTCCACGAGCCGTTGGCATTCTGGGAGTTGAGCAACTGAGAATGCAGCCGTTCGCGGAACGTGTTCCAGTAATTATCGCCGAGTTGGAACATGGCTTGGGAGCAGTAATAGATGCCGTAATAGTAATGAGCCCGGGAGCGGGATAGTTCATTTTTTAGAATGTAGGCCCCGGCGCGAAGGGCGGCGGCGGAGCGGTGATACTGTTTGCCGCACAATTCCAGGGCGAGCACGCTGGTGCCCGTGCAAGCGAGGGTGAGTTGCGCCCCGGGCATGTAGCGATAGCCGCCGCTACTCGCGTCGTAACATTTGTTGATGAATTCGACGGCGTGATCGATGGCCGAGGGGGGCACGTCGCAGCCGACATTCCGCGCCGCCCGAAGTGCCATCAGTTGCCAGCCAGTGACACTGATGTCGGCATCATCGCCGTTGACGCGGTAGCGCCAACCGCCTTTGTGATAGCCGCTTTTTCGTTGCGCTTTCAAAATAATCTGCACGGCCTTTTCCAAACGTTGGCGGACCTCGGTGGCCTGCTTACCTTCGCACATGCCGACAGCTTCGGCGAGCATTAATGTGCAGATACCGTGCTGATACATCTCATAATGACCTTCGCTCGCAATCAAGCCGTTCGGGGCTTGAGAACGCAGGACGAAATTGATGCCGCGTTCGACCACGTCACCGTATTTCCCCTCGCCGGGAACGTGACCGGCCGACATGAAAGCCATGACGGCCAATGCGGTGATGGTGGGATTTCGCCCGCGAAAACCGGCGCTCCAAGCTCCTTCCCGATCTTGCGTGCTGGCCAGGTAGGCCAATGCCTGATTGATGGCTCGCTCCAGCGCGGAGGAAGGGGGCGGCGAGGCCGCGGATGCGAAAGACGTCGCCAGAGGCACTCCGATCAGCAGCGACCAGAGAAGAGAGAGTCGGTTCATGGCCGTTCCATCGGTTTGCGATCCGCGATCTGCTCGAAGTACAACTTGATCATCCGGCCGTAATCATCGCCGAACTGCGCTTTCATGTCTTGAATGATGCGAGTGCGCAGTTCACCGGGCAACTCGCCCCAAGGTTTGCCTTGGTACTTCATGCCATCCGGGCCATAACGCGTCAGGTCGATGCTGGCTCCCGAGGCGCGACCGTCGTTTTGCGGCTCGCCAGCCGCTTGCTGTGAACGTTGGGCCGGTGAACTGCGGGAGTCGAAGGATCGAGCCACTTGTTCCAAGGCTTGCGCTGCGTTCTGCATCGCTTGTTGGGCATGGGTTGGTTCCTGGCCCAGTTGGTTCCGCGCTTCTCGCATCTGTGCTTGAGCCTGTTGCAGTGCGGAGCCAAGATCGCGGCGGGAGGCTGGCGCTTGCTCTTCGTTCGCGGGCTGACCACTGGCGCGTTGGGCGGCCTGAGCGGCGCGGTCCAAGTCTCGGGCCGCCAATCGTTGAGCGAGTCGGCGGGCAGGGGCGTTTCCCTCTTGTTGCCGCTGCTGGGCTTGCCGCATGAATTGATCCGCTCGTCGGGCCGCCTGGGCTGCCTGCCGAAGGGCCTCCTGCGCGGCGCCCTCAGCCTGATTCGCCTGTTGCGCCAGTTCTCGCTCCAACTGTTCGGCTCGACGCTGGAGTTCCTGCTGTCGCAATCCCTGCTGCGCTTGGCGCGCGACCGGGTCATCGGCG
>CAKZUU010000016.1 GCA_937922175.1 uncultured Gemmataceae bacterium | reverse complement strand
GTTGGAATCCTGACGCGAAAAGTACTCCCTTGACCGACCTCGCTCTCCACTTCGATCATGCCGCTCAAAAGCTCCACGCAACCTCGAACGATCGACAAGCCCAGCCCCGCGTGGGCTCCGGCCGAGTTTCGTGAGGGATCTGCCCGGTAAAATCGCTCGAAAATCCGTTCTTGTTGCTCAGGCGGGATGCCGACTCCCGTGTCGCGAACTTCGATTTGGAGACCTCGGTCGTCGGTTTTCACCAGCAGATCGATGGATCCATCCGGGCGGTTGTACTCGACGGCGTTGTGCAAGAGATTCGCGATGATTTCCCGCAATTTATCCGGGTCGGAGTGGACTTTGACCGGCGTCTCTTTCCGAACTCGCAAGTCCAAACCGCGGGAGAGGGCAAGAGGCCGAATCATCGCCGTGCATTGGTCCGCCAATTCGCCTAAGTCCACGGGTTCACGCCGAACCGCATCGGCTCGGGAGTCTAAGCGAGTGAGGGTGAGGAGCCGTTCGACGAGGTGGTTCAGCTGCCGGCAGATGTCGCGGCAGTCGGCCAATGTTTCCCGATACTCGTTGGGCGAGCGGGGTTTTTTCAAGGCCACTTCGATCGTCGTCAACAATCCGGCGAGGGGGGTTCGCAATTCATGAGAGATGTCCGCCGTCGCTTGTTTCTCGCGTTCAAACGCTTGCTCGAGCATCGCCAGCGTGTGAGTCAACCTTTCGACGATGGGGACCAACTCGCGGGGTGGCTTTGGACCACGGTATCTCAATCGAAAATCAGATTCCGAAATTCGGCTAACCGCCTCGGTCAGACGTCGCAACGGTGACAAGCCGAGGCTGACGAGGCCAAAGGCGCCAAACCCAGCCAACACGAAGGTCAATGTGGAGATCCAAAAGATACGTCGACTCAGCCGAGCCAGACTGGCATGATTCTCCGTGTCCGCGGATTCGAGCCGCTCCCGAAGTTCTTTCTCCAAGTCGAGCAGCATGCGATCCAACTCGCTGCGATCGACCGCCGACTGGATAAAGAAGGGCGTCGCTTCATTGATCCGAGGTGAGGGCGGAGCCGATCGTTCCGGCCGGTCACGCCGAGACGTCTCGTAGGGGCGACCGGGAATGCGGAATACGGGCGGTTGAAATCGAACCCGAATGACAGGAACCTTCAGAAGGACCCGGCGAAGTCTCATGTCGGCGAAGTCGATGTCCTCGAACTTCCAATCGAACATCTGCATTCCCTCGAAGCGTTCCCGCTCGGAGGGGAGAGAACGTTCGCCCAAGGCTCGCGAGCGCCACGCCCTGCCGCGTCGCAATTCGATCTGCGAGTAAAAACTCTCGCCGAGGATTTGCAAGTTCTCGTCGATTTGAACTTCCGTCGCGACCGACATCCCCAAGAAGGCGACCAAGGCGTCATCCGTTTGCTCAGCGAGCCACAACGGGGCGATGGTGTGTCCGTTGGGGATCACCGAAGCCGTCAGCAAGCCCAACGACACGAATCGCAAGGGGTAGGCGCGACTCACCACCACATGCGACTGCGCCATATTCGCGAGCGCTCGCGCATGGAACAGCAATCGCTCATCGAATTTATCGATCTGTTCGCGCTTGCGGTCCTCGAATTGAGCACACAGCAGTTCGCGATAGGTTTCCTGCTTTTGCCGCAGCGCCTCGGATGCCGTCTCGAGGACCAACAGCCATACCACTCCCAAGGCCGCAGCCAACAAGAACAGCGAATACACGACCATCGAGAGACGAATCGACTTCATGACTCGCTCTCCGTCGGCTCTTGATCATCATTGGCGGGTGTCTCCTCGGCACGCAACATGTATCCCTCACCCCAGCGGGTGAGGATCAATGGGGGCTGAAAACCCTTGTCGATCTTGTTCCGAAGATAGCGGATGTAAACGTCCACGACGTTGGATGTGTTTTCGTCGTTCTCGTCGTACAAATGATCCCAAATCATGGTCCGGGTGACGACGCGGCCTCGGTTGAACGCGAGAAACTCGAGTAAGCCGTACTCTCGAGGGGTCAGGTGGATTTCCCGACCAGCGCGTCGGACGGTGTGCGAGGCAGTATCGATCTCCAAGTCGTAAACTTTGATCACCGGAGCTTTGACTTGATGACTGCGGCGGATCAGTGCACGCAGCCGCGCCAACAGCTCGTCGAGTTCAAACGGTTTCGTCAGGTAATCGTCGGCTCCCAGGTCGAGCCCTTTCACTTTGTCCTCGAGTGTCCCGCGAGCGGTCAACACCAGCACGTGAGTCGCGATGCCTTTTTCGCGCCAACGCTTCAAGAGGCTCAGCCCATCGACTTTGGGCAACATCAGGTCCAAAACGATGACGTCGTAATCGGTGCTCTCCGCCTTGAAACAAGCCTCGTCCCCGTCGTAGGCCACATCGACGGCGTAGCCTTCTTCTTCGAGGCCCTGCGTTAAGGAACGGGACAAAGCTCGGTTATCCTCGACCAGCAGGATCCGCACAACAGCCCCCGAAACGGAGAACGAAATGGCGGGCGATACCATCAGTCGGGAGATCAAAACCGAAGCGACGTCGCGAGACGGATCGCCTTCTCATTTTCGATCATAAACCGTTGACATGAAAGCCTCATGAGAAATTCAAATGTTTGATCGAGGGCAGGGAGAGCGGTGCGGTCAGCTGCCCTTCGCCGAGCCGGAGGTTTGACCGCCGTAGCGAGGGAAGACTGATCTCCTTAATAATGCAGGAGGAAGGTTGGGAGTCGTTAACTGAGTCTGGTCGCGGTGGAGGTGCGGACCATGTCCACGGCAGAGGTGCCGAGCCCGTTGTATCAATCGCCCTTTCGTCGTCATCGGACCCGGGTGGTGGTTGTGGGTGGTGTCCCCGTCGGTGGCGACCACCCGATCGTTGTTCAATCGATGACGACACCCGATACGAACCGCGTGGAAGAAGTTGTGGAGCAAATCCATCGCCTGGAAGAAGCAGGCTGTGAAATGGTGCGCGTCACGGTTCCCAAACCGGAGGACGCCGCTGTTCTGACCGAGATCAAACGCCGCATCCGGATCCCGCTCATCTGCGACATTCATTTCGACTACCGCATGGCGTTGGCGGCATTGGATCACCCGATTGACAAGATTCGCATCAACCCGGGCAACATCAACGGAGTCGACCGTTATCGGCAAGTGTTGCGCAAGTGCAAAGATCGTGGAATTCCCATGCGGATTGGGGTGAATGCAGGCAGCCTGGAGCGCGAGTTTGCCACGAAGTATGGCTTTCCGTGCCCGCCGGCGATGGTGGATTCGGCCATTCGGTACATCGAAATCGCCGAGAGTGAGGGTTTTCGTGACATCATCGTGTCGTTGAAATCCAGTGACGTCGCAACGGTCGTCGAGGCTTACCGCCTGTACGCTCGCCAATGCGACTACCCGACGCACATTGGGGTGACGGAAGCGGGGAAGCCGCCGTATGCCGTCATCAAATCGGCTTGTGGTTTGGCCCCGTTGCTGTTGGATGGGATCGGCGACACGATCCGGATCAGTTTGTTGGGCGATCCGGTTCCCGAGATTCAGGCGGCGTTCGAC
>CAKZUU010000015.1 GCA_937922175.1 uncultured Gemmataceae bacterium | reverse complement strand
AGGAGCCGAAGGGCTTGCTGATCGTGCAGGGGGGGGAGTTCGGTTTCATCTGGCCGGGAAGTGGGGAAAACACGTCGATAACCATCGAAGCGCTGGATGCGACCTTGCGCCTTGAAGATTCCTCGTCCTGCGGTCACTTCGACGTTCGTCACTTCGTCCACTGCTGGAGCCATCTGGCTGGCGACGAATCGATTGAAGATCAATTCGTACAGGCGATATTCGTCGGGTTTCAGGTAGGGCCGAACACGCTCCGGGGTGTTCGTCAAGTCGGTGGGGCGGATCGCCTCATGAGCGCCTTGCGACGCTTTCCCCGACCGGTAGACGTGAGGCGACGCGGGCAGGTACTCGCGTCCGAATTGGTTTTCGATGTACCCCCGCACGGCACGCAGAGCATCGTCGGAGATTCGGGTACTGTCGGTCCGCATGTAGGTGATGAGCCCGACCGACCCTTCGTTGCCGATATCGACTCCTTCGTAGAGTCGTTGCGCGGTTTTCATCGTTCGATCAGCAGAGAATCGCAGTCGCCGATTGGCGTCCATTTGCAAGGTGCTGGTGGTGTAGGGGGGCGAAGGGCGATCCAGACGCTGCTTCCGCTCCAGCCGAGACACGACCCAGTCGGCGTCTTTCAACTGAGCCGCATACTCGTCCGCCTGCTGCTCGTTGGTGATTCGCGGTTCGGCACCGTCCCACTTCCAAAGCACCGCATCGAACGCGCCCGGAGGCGGCTGGGGAACCCCCGTCAGGTCCGGTGCCTGATCCATTTCCGCCGACGGGATGCCTTCTTCGGCGGCTTTCTCACTTTCGATCTCGGCACGCTCCTCTCGGGCCTCCGCTTCGGGATCGTCGTCGGCTCGTTTCTTCGTCGAGTAGATTTTCGACCCCGATGGATGGCGAGTATATGCCACCTCGTCGGCACCTTCGCGCAAGGTCAGCAGCGCCGTGAGCTTCCAAAACTCCTCGGACCGAAACGCCTCGATTTCCCGTTCCCGCTCGACGATCAAGCGAACCGCGACGGACTGCACCCGACCGGCACTCAGCCCCCGCGTCACCTTTTTGCCGAGCAAATTGCTCAAGGGATATCCGACCACACGATCCAACACCCTTCGAGCTTCCTGGGCGCGGACCAGGTCCATGTTGATTTGATCCACGTTCGCCAACGCTTGTTGCACTGCCGACTTGGTGATTTCGTTGAAGCGGATCCGGAACGTGCGATCATCGTCTAACTTTAGCGCGTCCTTGATGTGCCAAGCGATCGCCTCGCCTTCCCGATCCGGGTCGGTCGCTAGCAGGATGCGACGTGCTTTTTGGGCCTCCTCACCAATTTCTTGCAGGACCTGTCGAGGTGTCTTCCGCTGACCGCGGGGTTTGCCATCTCCCGTCTCCGGATCCTCGACGACGTATTGCGGCACCCAACCTTCGGCGATCTTGACGCCCGCAATTTCTTCGCCCCGCCGCTTCCGACGAGGCAAGTCACGAACATGCCCATAACTGGCGATGACGCGAAAGTCTTGGCCAAGGTATTTATTGATCGTTTTGGCCTTGGCCGGAGACTCGACGATGACCAGATCATAGCTGCCGGCGCGACGGGAGGAGCTTGCCGACGCTGACGTTCTCTTCGCGAAGCTCTTCCGTGCCGGGGTGAGCCCATCGGAAGGCGGCGATGTTTTCTTCGTGCCGCGACCTCGCTTGCTCGGCGGCTTCGTGTCCTGGCCGGTGACCGGCGATTTCTTCCGTGGGGACACATCTCCCTCCAACTTGCCGTTGTTTCGACTTCGTCTCTCGCTACAATCGACACTTTAGCATGATGCGGGACTGTCCATCACAGTTACGACCGAATCACCAAAAGCGTCAAGCCCCCGCGGATGCTTGTGTGTCGTCGCTGCTCAGCGCAACTTGAGGATTGCCATGGCTTTCAATCCGTTTTCCGGATTCCGCAAACATCGCAAAACGGTCTTCGCCATCCTGACCATTATCTGCATGTTCGTTTTTATCATGTCAACTGGATTAGGGGGCGGAGCTGACCCGTTGAATCGGGCCTGGTTCACGGGTCGGAGTGGACCTGAGATCGCTCGATTGAACGGTGAACGCATTACCACGGCGGAACTGAACGAGGTTCGCCTTCGTCGGCTGATCGCGAATGAGTACATGCGGGGCCTTGTCCTCGCCGCCGGTGAGCAGTTGACCAACAGCATCGAGGCACGACTGAACGAATTTGACCCGATGGCTCGCGCCCCTCTCAACCTGATCATCCGTGAAAAGCGGAATGCTCCCCAGCTCTACCTCCAAAAGCTCGGCCAGCATCTTGAGAGTCTGAGATTCTTCGCCAATCAACTGGAACAAGCAAAAAAGACCGATCAGGCCGAGCTCTTGCGACGCTTTCGCCGTTCCTTGGAGACCGAACTGCAACTGTTGTACCGGGGCGACATGTTCTTCGCGGGTGGGACGAAAACGGCGGAAGAGTTATTAGATTTCATGGTGTGGCGCTGGGTCGCTCACGAACGGGGCATCCAATTGTCGCGTGACATGGTGGTGGATTTGATCGAGACGGAAACCTACGGGCAAAGTGTTGACGAACGGTCATTGGTGTTGCAGCGCGATCTTTCTCGGCGCTACAACGTCTCTGTCAACACGATCATTGACGCCCTGACGGATGAGTTCCAGGTGCGGATCGCGCAAACCGCCCTTCTGGGGGTGGCTCCCTATTTGTCAGACTCCACACCGGCGTATGTCACCCCCCACGAGGCTTACGAATACTATCGCGATCAACGCACCGCCGTTCGTGTCCATCTCCTCCCGGTGTCGGTCGAGCCTTTCGTCGATCAGGTGACCGACGAACCGACCGAAGCCGAGTTGAAGGCCCTGTTCACCAAACATCAGCGCGACGAGTGGCAGCCCTACCTGGAGCGTCCCGGCTTCAAAGAAGGTCGGAAAGCCAAGGTCGCGTTCCTGGGCACGAAGGGCGACAACCCCGAACTCAAGAAAGTGGCTCTCCAGCAAGCCGAACAAGAAAGTCGCTTGGCCGAAGCCGTAAAACGAATCCTTTATGCGCCGGTCTGGCCCGATGTGTCGGGAATTCTCGGTCGCGTCGGTCTGCTTGCTGTCACGACGAATCCCAAACTGATCGAGCGGCGTGTGGATCGTGAATACGAGGAGTATCTGAAACGCGAACAATCCACCAGTTGGGTTTATTCCAGCCTGATCCTGTTTGGGATTCATGATCGTAGCCTTTATGACCCGCAGCCGATCGCCTCGGCAACGGCAACCATGCTGGGACAAGGGGGGACGGGGGCGCTGGCGATCCTCCCGATCTCCACGTGGGTTGGTCAGGCGGGGATGATCGAACTTATGGAGCGAATCCGATTCGGCTTCTTGCCCTTCGCGATCGCTGGAAATGAGGCGCGAACTTTGTTGGGAATCACCGATTTGATGTTGCCTTCGCCGCTCTCTCGCTCCGCGATGGGAGACATGCTGCGGCAAAATGTCATCGAGCAAGTCTTACGTGACTATCTGAACGCCGAAACGGCCAAGTTTCAACGTGAAGTCGAGGAGAAAGGCAAAACCATCAAACAGTCAGGTGTCGCGGACCAACTCGAGAAATACATCGATGAGTTCGCAAAAAAGCACGGGATGACCCGCGGTCAGAGTCAGGATTTCCGCGACCAATACACGATGGTCAATGACCCCGGCTTGGCCCCGCTGAAAGCCGCCTATTTCAAAGACGAGCAACGTGCCAAGTCCGACCCGAAAGGATACTCATTCGCGAC
>CAKZUU010000014.1 GCA_937922175.1 uncultured Gemmataceae bacterium | reverse complement strand
AGGGCAAAACCATGGACAAGAGACTTCCGATGTGGCATCGCCAATGGTTGGTCGGTCTGGTCTGGCTGGTGTGTCAGGTTTCTTTGCGGGCCGAAGAACCAATCTTCCTTGATGAACCCAAAACCTCGCCGCCGGCAGCGGCCCCTGCGCAACCGGAGCCGGCCCCGGCGAACAAACCGACGCCCGTGCCACCGGGAATGATCGAGTTTACGATGCGGGACAAGCCGTGGCCGCAGGTGTTGGAGTGGCTCAGCGAGAAAATGAATTTACCTATCAATAGCAGCAACACGCCCAAGGGGTCGTTTACTTTCATCGCGCCCCGCGAGGGCGGTCAACCGAAGCGTTATACTATTCCGCAGATCATCGACATCATCAACGAGAATCTGCAACTGCAAAACTTCGTGTTGCTGCGGAAAGAAGCCTCGCTGCTTGTATTGCCTTTGGACGAATTGAATCGTGTTCCCTCTCACCTGATTCCCCGTGTCTCGATCGATGAACTGCCCAGTCGTGGTCGTACCGAGATTGTGTCGGTGGTCTTGCAATTGAATTCGCTGTCGGCGGATGAGTTCGCTCCCCAAGCTCGGCAGCTGTTGCCGACAGGTACGGTCGTTGCTCTGTCGCAGCCGAACCAATTGATCCTCACCGACAATGTGGGCAATTTGACACGGGTCATCGAAGACATTCGTAACTACGAGAAAAGTGATAAATCCGCCGAGAGCTTCTCGTACAAGTGCCGCTACATCCCGGCACGAGAAGCGGCCATGACGTTGCTGGCGTTGCTCGACCCGGCTCGCTACGACTCGTTGCAACAACGGATGTCGGCCCCGGGTGGCTCGACAAACCAACCGAATCGCGACGCGGACAACCAACGAGACCGGATGCGGCAATTCTTCGAAGAACGGTTCCGGGGAGCGATGGGCGGACTCTTTGGTGGCGCTGGTTTCCCCGGCGGCGGATTTGGCGGTGGATCCCCGTTGAGCGACCTGTTTGGCGGCGGCGGGGATCGCGGAGGTCGAGGTGGTCGTCCCGGCCCGCAGCCCGATGCGGCTCCGACGGGGCGACGAGCTCTTTCCATCACCTCCGATGAGCGGACCAACATGGTCTTCGTCGTGGGGCCCCCCGAAAAAATCTCAACAGCGCGAGAGATTCTGAAGCGATTGGATACTCCGATTGAAGGCCAACAAGAGTTCATCGACGGTGGCATCGAAATCAAAACCCACACTGTCCCCGCGGGGACCGCCGATGGATTGGCTCGGTTCCTTTTCGACCTTTATCGCGACTCCCGGGTCGTGCGGATTCAAGCGATCGGCGGCAATTCCATCATTATCCGCGCCCCCGCCCAGGACCAGTATGACATCACCCGCCACATCCGCGACTATTACCGAGCGACGGGCGCGTCGGCCAAGGTGATCCCCGTCCAGCAGGACGCCACGGAGTTGGCCACCAAACTCAAGGCGATGTTTGGCGATCCGACGCGGACCCAGGGTGTGATCTTCATCGACGCGGACCCCGCTCGCAACGCCATCGTCGCTCGTGGCACCGAGGAGCAACTCGCCGACGTCGAACTCGTCGTCAAAGTGCTCGAAGGGGCAGGACTCGGTGGCACCGGATCGACCCGAGTGTTCAATCTCGATGCGGGCAGTGCGCAGACCTTGGCTGACCTGATCGAACGGGCCTTAAAAGCGTCGGAGCGCCCCAACCCCGTTCGCATCATCCGACCAGGCGGAGCGCCCATCGATCGTCGCCCGCCCTCGCCGCCCTCGGATCGTCCGCAGGAACCGCAGGGGCGGATCGACCTCGGCGTACCCACGTTTTACGTCAACGAAAAGCCGGTCATTTTTACCGAGGAACCCCCGCCGGCGACGAAGCCCAACGAGCCGGAAAAACCCAAAGCGCCTCCCGTCACCTTGGTTCCCTCGGGCAATTCGCTGATCGTGCAAACCGACGACCCTGCCACGATGGCACTCATCAACGAATTGGTTCGCTTGTACACTCAACAGGCCAATAAACCGGGCGATTGGGAAGTCATCAAGTTGAAGAACGCGATGGCCGTCGACGCCGCTCGTGTCTTGGATGAAGCCTTCAATGGTCCGCGACAAGGTGGACAATTCGGCGGAAACCGAATCGGCGGTGGTCAAGCGGGTAGTGTTGGGCCGTTCGGTGGCGGTGCCAATCCTTTCGGCGGATTGTCGGCTCTCTTCGGTGGGGGTCGTTTGGGTGGGCCGTTTGTCGGTGCGGCCAACGTCCCGTTACCAACGAATCCGCAGCCCGGGACGATTCGAGTCGTGGCCGACCCCACGAGTAATTCGCTGTTGGTTCGGGCCTCCCCTCTCGACATGCAAACCATCAAACGCTTGTTGGCCGAGGCCATCGACGCCGATAACAATGAGGCCCGGGGTGCCATCAAGACTTGGCGTATCGGGCCGCTGAAATACGCCAATGTGGAAAACGTCGCCGAGTTGATTCGCAGCCTCTACGCCGATCAAACGCAGTCGACTGGCCAGCGTGCGAATGTCGGCGGGTTCCCCGGGTTCATCTTCGGCGGACAGCAGAATAACAATGTCGGCAGCCGCAGCGTCGCTGCTCTTTCGATCGGTGTTGACGCCCAGAACAACACCCTCTACGTCGCCTGCTCCGAGGCACTGCACAAGGAAATCGTCGAGGTGGTCGACCAACTCGAGGAGGGTGCAAAAAACTCGACGCGGATGATTAAGATCGTCGGTACCGAGGGCGTCGATCCCGCGCAGGTTCAAACCATCGTGGACGCGATCCAAGGGCGGATTACTCCAACCTCCATGTCGAATACCAACCGCGGTCCCACGGGCGGATTCGGAGGCTTTCCCGGATTCGGCGGCGGTCGGGGCTTCGGTGGTCCCGGTGGTTTCCCAGGTGGTGGCGGCGGTTTTCCAGGTGGCGGCGGCGGTTTTCCAGGTGGCGGTCTATTTCCAGGCGGGGGCGGTTTCCGAGGGGGTGTGGGACCGGGCGGTTTCCAGGGAGGTGGCGGCCGTGGAGGTGGCGGCCGACTCCAACGCGAAAATGAATCGCCGCCCGGAGGGCCACGTTTTTTTGACTCACGGGACATGGATGTCCCCGGCTTTTCAGCCCTCTACGACCCACAGCAAGACGATCGCCCACTGACCTTCATCAACGCGGAAGAGCCGCAGCCGGCGCAACCCGGGCAACCGCCTGTCGTGACTCCTCAAGGCGAGGTCCGACAGCCCAAAGCTGGTGTCACTGTCGTCCCGTTGCCCGAACTGGGCGGGGTCGTCATCAGCGGCAATAACCGCGAGGACATTCAACTTGTCCAGGAAATCATCCGCTTCTTGCGGGAGCGCGGACGGGAAACGGGGATTGTTCTGGAGATCTACCCCATCAAACAGGGTGATGCGACAGCCATTGCCAACACCCTGACGCAAGTGTTCAGTCGAATCCAAACCACCGCCTCCGGCAACACGCTCCCGAGGCAACCCGTTGCAGGGGGCTTCGGTTTACTCCAACAACAATTGCAGCAATCCTCGATCCTCCTTCTTCCCCTTCCCCGCTTGAATGCGATCATGATCGGCGGGCCGCTGAATCGCATCCCCGACATCAAAGCCGAAATTGACAAACTCGACAAACCCAACACGAGCGAGGCGGTACCGTTTGCGTTGAAGAAGGCGTCGGCGTCGTTGGTGGCGAATCAGATTCAGCAGTGGTATGGGCAGAGGTATCCTGGGGAGACGAATCTGGTTCGGGTGACGTTTGACGCGGGGAGCAACACGGTCTTTGTGCAGGCGTCGCCGGCGGATCTGGCGCAGATCAAGACGTTGATTGAGTGGATTGATTCGCGGGTGTCGTCGGCGCAGAGTGATTTGCGGATCGTCCGGTTGAAGAACGCGCGGGCGGACGAGTTAGCGGCCACATTGTTGCAAGCTTTGCAACAAGAAACATTGCCCCCACAATCCGCCGGGACAGGTATTGTTCCAGCGCCTGCCACGCAAACGGCTGGAGCATTGGGCGGTGGGCAACTGGGTGGTGGTGTCCTTGGTGGCGGCGCACAGACGGGGCAGTTCGGTCAGCAGGGGGGGTTGGGGCAACAGTTCGGTCAACCCGGATTGCAACAGTTGGGCCAGCAGCGAGCGGGTCAATTCGGCCAAGGGGCATTTGGGCCGGGTGGAGCCACGGGGGGCACGGGAGTTGGCATTTCGGGAAGCACGGCGACTCAAATTAAGAACATCTCGCTCCGCTTCTTCAGCAGTTCGCCTGCGAATCCCGTCATTGCTGCTGGATCGCTGGAGGACGTGAGTATCACGGCCGAACCACGGACCAATAGCCTGATTCTCATCGCGCCGGAAAAGACGATGGAGTTGTTATTGGCTCTGGTCCGCGAGTTGGACGTGGTGGCGGTAGCCCGTGCGGAGATCAACGTCTTTACGCTCAAGAAAGCGGACGCCGTACAGGTTTCGAGTCTACTCCAGCAACTCTACGGGGGAAGCGCGGCAGCGGGTACAGTTGCTGGCACGGGAACAGCGGTCCAGAATCAAGCACGCCCCCTTCTCACAATTGCTGGTCAACCGGCAGAGGGGGCAAGTCTGATCGGCCTCAACGTGACGGTCGATCCGCGAACCAACAGCCTGATTGTCGCGGGCAGTCGCAACGACCTCGACACCATCCGGGCCATTATCGCCAAGTTGGAAGATGTCGAGGCACCGCAGCGTCAGAATTACGTCTTCAAAATCCGCAACCAGGCTGCTGCCGACATCGCGACCGCGCTGCAAAATTTTTACTCCGCCCAGATTCAAAACCTCTCCGATGCGCAGCAACTGACGGCCTTCCAACAGTTGGCGCGGGAAGTCATCGTCGTTTCGGAACCGATCAGCAACTCGGTGCTGGTCAGTGCGACGCCCAAGTACTTCGCCGAAGTGCAGAGACTCATCGACGTGCTCGATCAGGAAGCGCCGCAAGTCATCATCGAATGCTTAATCGCCCAAGTGGATATGAACAATCTCGATGAATTCGGCGTCGAACTGGGCGGTCAGAATAATGTCATGTTCCAACGAAGTGTCTTGCCCACGGGCACGACGGTGAACCAAAGTATCGGGGGGTTGCAGGTGCCCCAGACGGCGATACCCGGTTTCTCCTTTAACAATTCACAACCCGGACAAGGTCTCGGACCGTTGCCCGTCAACAACACGGCGGCACTGCGTTTTGCCGAGCGCGTCGGTCTCCAAGGGTTGGGCAACTTCGGGCTGGGACGATTGTCGCCGACGGCCAGCATCGGCGGTTTCGTTTTCTCGGCTTCGAGCAATACGCTCAGTGTGCTGGTGCGAGCCTTGCGGTTACAAGAGCGCATTCACATCCTCAGCGCTCCAACCCTGGTGACGACGGACAACCAAGCGGCTCGACTGAACGTCGGGACCGAGTTCCCCTACATCTCGGACACCAACGTGACGGCAACCGGGGTCGTGCAAACCACGGTGGACCGGCGAACCGTCGGTGTGTTGTTGACGGTGACACCTCGGATCAGCCCCGATGGTCGAGTATTGATGCGGGTGACGCCGGAAGTTTCGTCTTTGGGACCGACAATCGACCTGGGTAACAATCAACGTGGTCAGGCCTTCAATATTCAGAACGTGGATACGACCGTCTCGGCCGACGACGGCGAAACCATTGTGATCGGCGGATTGATCACCAAGTCGGATGAGCGGCTGGAGCGCAAGGTTCCTTGGTTGGGCGACATCCCCGTCCTCGGGTCGCTGTTCCGCTTCCGGACTCGAGAGACACGGAAGCAGGAGTTGCTGATTATTCTGACGCCTCGGATCTTACGTTCGCCGGTCGATCGCGCTCGAGTCTTGGGCGAGCACGCCAACAAGATGCATTGGAACGAATGCGACGTCGCGAAGATGCACGGTCACGGTCTGCGTGAGGTGATCCCGGCGTTGCGCGGGGATTGCGCTGACGGAGCCGTGACTCCCGTGGAGAAGGTCCTTTCCGGTGCGGCTCAAACGACCGACCCGAACCCGTTGAACTTGCTGCCGGGAGCGCCAGGCAATGCGACGGCCCCCTTGCCGCCGCCACCCTCGGCTCCGAACACCCCCGCCCCCGCGGAGCCGTCACCACGGAAGCCGGAAACGTCAGGACACTCGCCGCCCGCGGCGGGAGTCGTGCAGAACGTCATGACGATGTCATCGCAAGGCATGGAGGTCAAACGATGGTCCGCAAACCGCTCCCGCTAAGCCTGGCGACGATTGCGTTGGTTGCGTTCATGGCGTTGGCCAGCACGGGCTGCGCGTTGAGAGAGCGTCGGGGTTCGACCTCGGCCGCCCAAGTCGTCGCGAGCGTCAAACCGCCCAAGGCCCAAGGGCCTGCGACCGAATTGCTCGCGAATTGGCACAAGCAGGTGCAGGTCGGCATGGATCCGGTCAGCCAATCGCCGATTGCTGCCTTGACCGGGCGTTTGTACCTCTTCGATGCCACCGGCGGTCATCCAATCGGGGCCGAAGGACAATTGACGGTTGAACTTTACGAACATCCCACCGACTCGCAAGGCAAACCCAAGTTGCTCGAAACCTGGAAATTCGATCCCGACTCGTTGAAACAATGCGGCAAAATGGACAATCTTGGCTATGGCTTCTCGCTGGCCCTCCCCTGGTCCACCTATCGCCCTGAGATTCAAAAGATCCACATGGTCGTTGTGTTTGAACCGAAGCAGGGGATGCCCCTAAGGACGATGAGCCACGTCATCTCTTTGGACCACGATCAACCGCAGAACGTCGCCAAATTGACGGGGAAGAAGTTCGGGCCTCACGTGGTGCAAACTTCGGCGAACGATTAGCCCTCGGTATCCGAAGGAACCGGCCGTTGGCAGTGGGATGAAGTCGGTGGGTTCAGGCGGCTCGGACCAACGAGCACTTTCTCGTCGGCTGCTCCTTGTGATTCCAAAGGTCACATCCTAAAATTTGCCGCAGCCTGCCGATTTTGTTCCTGCCGAGTCGCTTCCATGCGTACCAGTTGCGTTCTGCTGTTTTTGATTCCGGCGCTGACGTTCGGTGACGATCGACTCCCTGTCGGTGTGGCTCGAATCGATATCACTCCCGACTATCGAGTTCGATTGAGCGGGTACGGCAACCGCCGTGAGGAATCCGACGGCGTCGAACAGCGCATCTGGGCCAAGGCGTTGGCGATCGGCGATGATCAACACGGCGTGGTGCTTTTGACAGTTGATAACCTTGGCGTGCCCGAAGAAGTCAACGGGGTCGTCGCCAGGCGGTTGAAGGAACGCTTCGGTTGGGATCGAAGCCGTTTGGCCGTTTGTTCCAGTCATACCCATTCGGCACCGATGTTAACCAACGTGGCCCCGACCCTGTTTGGCATGCCGATTCCCCCAGAGCATCAGAGAAACATCGACCGTTATACCCGGGAACTGACGCAAAAACTCGTCAGGGTCGTCGAAGAGGCGATCAAAGCACGTCAGCCATCGTTGATCGAATTCGCTCGGGGAAAGGTCGGCTTTGCCGCGAACCGGCGAACGGCGAATGGTCCGGTTGATCATGATTTGCCCGTGCTTCGGGTCACCGATGCCCAAGGCGGAATTCGCGCGGTCCTCGCCAACTATGCGTGCCACTGCACCACGTTAGGGGGCGATTTCAATCGCATCCACGGCGATCGGGCTGGTCACGCTCAAGA
>CAKZUU010000013.1 GCA_937922175.1 uncultured Gemmataceae bacterium | reverse complement strand
TCAACCGGAAAGGAACAGTCCGCGACGAGGCTCCCGTGGCCTGATCCAGAACAATTCCTCCATCTGTACGTCATGGCCAAGGTCGTCCCTGCCCACGATCGCATGATTGCCGGCGTCGTGACCCAAGATCGCGAGTCGGGCGCGCGGCGGAAATATCTGGCGGTTTGGGATCTCAGCGGTAACCAGTTCATCCGCTGTTGGCCCGTGACCGAGGGGGATCCGATCGATGGCGCACTGTCTCCAGATCATCGATTCGCCGCTTTGACCTTCGGCCATTGGCAAGACCGCGACGAAAGATCAACGTTTTGGGGTGGCGGAATCCGCCTCTACGATTTGGCTACGGGAGAAATTCTCTGGACCCACTTGCTGGATCGCGATGCCCCCAGTTTTCGTTCGGTCCGATTCCTCCCGGAATCCCACGAGATCGTTGCCGATCGCGAGAAAATGGACCTTTGGATTTTCGCAAAGGAGACGGGCCAGGTTCAGTCTCAGGTCCGGTTAACTCCGGGCCTCGAACGCCTGCTCTGTGTCCATCCGATCTACGATTGGTTGGGCTTCAACGATGCGAGTCGTGTACGCTTCTTGGATCGCGCTGGCAAGGTCGTGAAGGAATTCGAGGGGCACACCGGCGGCGTCACTTGCGCGACGGTCACTGCTGACGGTCAGGTCCTGGTAACGGGAAGCTATGACCAAACATTGCGAATTTGGGATGTCACGGGCGGGCACTGCCTCCAAGTGCTCGTGGGGCACACGGCCGCGATTTCCAATACGTCAATTTCCGAAGACAAGCGCTACGTGGCCTCGTTGGACGAGAGGGGTCGCTTCAAAGCGTGGGATCTCGAGAGCGCTGGATCGTTGAAACTGAAGCTCAACCGGAACAACGATTGGACACCGAGCATTGCCTTCGGGCCTGGTGGCGCATGGCTGGCAAGTGCGAGTGGCAATGGGCAAATCATCGTTTGGAATCTTGCCACTCGCCGACCTGAAGCGACCCATCAATGTGCTTTGAGCGTCGTCTCGATGTCGTGTTCTCCGAACGGCAATCTCCTCGCCGTCGGCACTCGTTTCCCGAATCAGGTTACCTTCCTCGATCGTGTGACGGGAGTGATTCGCCACCGCTGGAAGCCCCCGCAAAAAATCGAGAAAGTGACATTTGCTCCGGACGGTCAAAATGTGGTGGTGACCGGCGAGAATGGTTTCGCGGCCTTGGTGGACTTTGCCTCGGGTGAGGTGGTAGCTCAATGCACGGAACACCAAGTCCACGTTATCTCCGCCGACCACCATCCTCGACGGAGGCTCATCGCGACGGGAGACCAGAACGGCATGGTCCACTTGTGGGGCGTTTTGCGTTTCCCGATTCGATCCATCAAGGCTCATGACGCGCCGGTCAGTTGTGTCGCCTTTAGTCCCGATGGCCAATTCCTCGCCACCGGTCTGCGAAACCGGGAAAAAAAGAACGTCCCCGCCGTCATCCGCGTCTGGAACGTCGCAACGGGCGAACTGGTCAGTGAATTGCGCGGACACGACCAATCCGTGTGGTGTCTCGCCTGGCACCCGAGCGGCAGGCGGTTGGCATCCGGCAGCGAAGACAAGTCGATCCGCATCTGGGAGCCGTTCCACGGAAATTGTCTGCTGACCCTCAAAGGTCCGACGGACGATGTCCGCTGCTTGTCATTCAGCCCAGATGGTCAGCTCCTCGCCGCCAGCTGCGATGATCCGTTCATCCGCATTTGGGATGCGACGCCCGCCAACGATTCGACCCCCAGCAATTGATCGATCCGATCGGATGGCAATTCATCTCTCTCGATCGCTCAGGGTTTGGTGTCGGCCCAGAGTTTCTCGATGGCGGAGAAGACTTCTTGGATGCTCTGTTCGGTTAAGGGCTTGTCCTCGGTGAATGTGAATCGCCTCTGCACCCGATGTTTGTCGTAAATGAGGACGGTGACCAGGTGTCGCCGGATCATCGCGACCGGATCATCGCGAGTAATGAGACCGTATTGTCTCACCGGCAAGGCTTCGGGATGGGCCAATCCCACGGGGAGCTGTGTCAGACTGATTTGTTTCGCGAGAGCATCCAACTCGGCGACACGCTTGTCGCGATCGGGATCTTCGTAAAAGTCGCGGTTCAAGGTCAGAAAGACGGCAAAGGCACCGAACGAGCTTTGGGCCCGAGCAACGGCGGCGGCGTTCACCTTTTGCAGGAGCACGGCCAAAGGGTCTTGCGGATTGGCCGGCAAC
The DNA here is from genome assembly GCA_937922175.1 of uncultured Gemmataceae bacterium. Lineage (GTDB taxonomy): Bacteria > Planctomycetota > Planctomycetia > Gemmatales > Gemmataceae > CAKZUU01. The sequence continues at coordinate 3,382 of CAKZUU010000013.1, read as the reverse complement.
TGGAGAGCGAAAACCGCGACCGTGGGTTTCAAGCCACGCTCCGTCACAAAATCGTGCATATGCTGGGGACGTTGGCCCGTGACAGCATAAACACGGAACGGGCCAGGCAACAGCTGCCCCTCTTGGGCTGTGGACGTTTCCCCCGGCGCTTGCGCGGCGACCAGCGATGCCCCTACCATTGACACGACCAGGACAGACAGACCACGCATCGTCGGAACTCCCATGCCCTGTTCCTCTCGTGAGACTTCTCTTTCAACCTGAACGACATCGTTGCTATCGTCAAGCCACCTCCGGAGGAAGCGGCGGAAAAGCCCTGTCGATTTTTGGGAAATTCCCGACTTCGGCGACCGGGCTGGTTGACATCGCCTTCATGGAATTTGCATAATGCCCCCGTCAGCGCGGCGTGTCGGCCGTCACCTCGCCTTTGCGTGAATGGTAGCTGGCTCATGACCAACATGCACAAACTGAAGGTGTTTAGCGGTCGAGCCAACCGACCGCTCGCTCAGGCGATCGTCGAACATTTGGGCGACTCTCTTGGCCGACTCCACATTTCCGATTTTCCGGACGGCGAGACGAAAGTGGCGATCGAGGAGGACGTCCGGGGCCGCGACATCTTCGTCGTGCAACCGACCTGCCCGCCGGTCAACCAAAACTTGATGGAACTGCTCGTCATCCTCGACGCCTTCAAGCGATCGAGTGCCCAACGGGTCACGGCGGTTATGCCATATTACGGCTATGCTCGGCAGGACCGCAAAGACCAGGGCCGCGTCCCCATCACGGCTAAACTGGTTGCTGACCTCGTCACCAAAGCCGGCGCGGATCGGGTCCTCACACTCGATCTTCATGCGGCCCAAATTCAAGGGTTTTTCGACATCCCCGTCGACCACCTCTACGCCATCCCCGTTCTGAAAAACTACATCCAGACGCTCGGCATCGCATCGGAAGATTTCGTCGTCCTCAGCCCTGACGAGGGAAACATCAAAAAGTCGTTGATGTACCAGAAGAAGATCGGCGGAGGCTTCGCCATCGTCGACAAGAGACGTCTCAGTGACACGGAAACTCGTCAGGCCAACATCATCGGGGCAAGTTTACGCGGCAAAGTGGCGATTATCTTCGATGATCTGATCTCCACCGCCAGCACGTTGGTCGGGGCCGCGCAGGCAGCCTGCGACGCGGGCGCCCGCATGGTCCTCGCCTGTGCGACTCATGGCGTGCTCGTGGAGCGAGCGATCGAACGTTTGCGAAATGCCCCTATCGAACTCGTCATCATCACCGATAGCATCCCCTTGCCCGATGAGAAACGTCTGCCGAAAATCCACGTCGTTTCCGTGGCCGAACTCCTCGCCTATGCGATTCGCAGCATCCACTTGAACGAGTCGGTCAGCCGTCTTTTCGAGTGAAATCTCGAGGGTGCTGACGATATTGCGTGCGGCCCCTACCACGCTCCGGCGAGCGGAACGGTCGGAGGCACGCAGGGGGAAGCCAGCTGCCCCTGAGCTTGCCATAATCGAACCCGCGCGATGTACCAAGCGATCGTCTCTTGCATGACATCGCTTCGGGCCTTCAGCCAATCAAGGTGCTTCTGCGTAAGTTCAGCAAAGGAGGCGAGGCCTTGCTGTCGGCGGATCTGGGCATCCTGAAGAGCTTGCCGATAGCTTCGCTCCCGCTGCCAAGCGAGAGCAGTGACTCGGCCATGATAACGCATCGCCGCGACTGCTTGTCGGACCTCCTCGACGACCGCAGCCTCCCGTTGCGTCAGCCAGTCGAACAGTTGCCGCCGACGTAATTCAACCTCCGCTCCTCGGGTCGAGGGTGCGGCTCCCCGAGGCGCGAGGAGCAGTTCGAGGCCGCCGGATCTCTTCTCCCCGAGAAGGGGGTAGGCCGCTCGCAATTGCTCCCGGATCAGCGGTAGCGTCTGCGGTGAGAGCGAGGCGAGGATCGTTCGGAGGAGAATGAGGTCCGGCCTCTCCCGTAATGCCAACTGTATGGCGGCGTCGGGATCGATCGCCTCATCGCTCACCGAGTAATCCTCCGGATTCCAAAGTCGCTCTCGCTCGCGGCAGGCGGTCAACCCAAGCATGCGACGCAATTGGCTGTTCAGCTCGTCGATGGTCAGTTGCACCTTGAGTCGGTCGCCTTGCGACTGATGTAATTGCCGAAGCCAGACCTCCACATCCACGGGGGGCTTGAGTTGTTGCCCGAGCATCTCACGGGTGTCGGTAATTGCTCTGTCGAGTTGGGCGATCGTCTCGTCGAGAAGGTCGGATTGTCCCTCGGCGTGGGCCAATCGATAAAAAGCCTCGAGAGCGGCCCCGGCGGCTCGGTTTTGCATCTCACGCGCCGTCTGAATAAGAATCGCCCGTCGCAGTTGGCCGGCGGGAGTTGATGGAGTTGGGAAAGTCGAATGGTTTGGTCGCCCCGTCGCCTCCAGGTCGTGCAACCTCGCGCCCGGAGCATGTGTAGCCGCCAACAGACGCACCTCCGCCGCTGTCATCGCTCGGTACGTGGCCGGCGGGAATGGATCTGTCGCAGCCGTGGCGACATTCGGCGGAGCACTGGGCAAAAACTGAATCTGAGCTTCGACCCGCCCGCGGGGCACCTCCGGCGGGACGATCATCGGCCGAGGCGAGTGGATCGCCGGTATTTGGGTGCAGCCGGCGAGAATCCACGAGAATCCCGCCGCCGACAGCCAACGCCATCCGCTTCGCCGGCGCATGCCTTCCCTCTCCCCAACGGAAAAGATCGTCCGGAGGTTTCACGAAACATCAGGATTTTTCGATTTTGCCAAGTTGAATGTTGGAATTGATTTTGACATGGATTCGCGATGATCGAGGAGAACGTGTTCGACGTCCCATTCGCACTGGTCCCATGGCGCAAAAGGCTCGACGAACATACGCGGTGGTCGGGGCAAAGGATCGGGCCTTTCGATGGGAACCGGGTCGCCAGTTAGTGAAAATTTCGGGTCCGCTGTTCCAATTTCGCGAGTTGTTCAGACAAATCCTGGAATTGAGTGACCAAGACGTGAATTACCTGGCCGTCCGTCTGCAATCGTCCTCGGGCGATCAGAGCGACGGCGGAGCGAGCGATTCGACGGTAGCGTTCCCAGATTCGGCGATGAACGATCAGGTTGACGGTCCCGGTCTCGTCTTCAAGGGTCATGAAAGTGACGCCGTTGGCGGTTCCGGGTCTTTGACGCAAGAGAACCACGCCGGCGACTTTCAAACGGGTGTCGTTTTTCAAGGCGATCAGATTCTGAGCCGGGACCACGCCGAGACGGTACAGCCGCGGCCTGAGAAAGCTGATCGGATGAGGTCGAAGCGTCAGGCCGGTGGCGCGATAGTCGGCGAGGACCTCGGCAAACAAGGACATCGGAGGGAGACAG
>CAKZUU010000012.1 GCA_937922175.1 uncultured Gemmataceae bacterium | reverse complement strand
AGCGGCCAGGTGCAACATTTCGTCGGGGTGCGCGACATCGTGATGATGCCGTCAGTGGTGGACATCAGTGGCCTCAACCGGATCAGCCGGGCGATTTTCTCGAATGCGGCTCATGCGATGGCGGGAATGGTACGAGCACGTGCCATGCAAGGGAGCCTGTCGAGCCGGGATCAAGACAAACCGATGGTGACGGCCACCATGTTCGGAGTCACGACCCCCTGCGTGGAGGCCGCTCGTCGAATGCTCGAGCAGACGGGATATGAGGTGCTCGTCTTCCACGCAACAGGCACGGGAGGCCGAACGATGGAGTCGTTCATCCTGGACGGGCTGGTCACAGGTGTTCTCGACATCACGACGACGGAGTTGGCGGACGAACTTGTCGGGGGAATCCTGACGGCGGGGAAGGATCGACTCACGGCAGCTTCCCTCCGCGGAGTGCCTCAAGTTGTCTCCGTTGGTGCGTTGGATATGGTGAATTTCGGTCCGCCACAGACGGTCCCTGACAAATTTCGCTCTCGCCGATTTTATCAGCACAATCCCAATGTGACCTTGATGCGAACGACGCCCGAGGAAAACGACCAGCTGGGGCGGGAAATCGCCGAGAAAACGAGCGCGGCCCTCGGTCCGACAGCGATCGTCATCCCCAAGCGCGGAATCTCGGCGATCGACCGCGAGGGGCAACCGTTCTGGTGGCCCGAGGCCGATGGGGCCCTCTTCGCGAGTTTGAAGCATTGGCTGGCCCCCCACGTCGAGTTGATCGAGTTGGACTGTCATATCAACGACCCCGAATTTGCTGAGGCGGCCACGAAGACGCTGCTCCGACTGATGGCCAATGTCTCGCCGCCGGGCTAGGTCAACGATGTGGTCCCGAGGACGAGCGGATGCGTATTCTTCTCACCAATGACGATGGGATTCATGCCCCCGGCCTGAGGGCGTTAAGACAGGAGCTGCTCGCAATCGGAGAGGTGGTAGTCGTCGCGCCGGCCGGCGAGCAGAGCGCGGTCGGGCACTCGGTCACTTTGCTGACGCCTCTGATTGTCCAGGAGATTTCGGAGCGGGACGAGTTCATTGGTTGGGCGGTCGAAGGACGTCCAGCAGACTGCGTCAAACTGGCATTGCTCGAATTGTTGCCCGAGGCCCCCGATCTGATTGTCAGCGGGATGAATGCCGGATCCAATGCGGGTATCAACGTGCTGTATTCAGGGACGGTTGCCGCAGCCATCGAAGGAGCCTTCTATCAGCAAACCAGTATCGCCGTCTCGCTTGAATACACCAAGCCCGCGCGGATGGATTATCCCGGGGGTGCCCGGTTGGCCCGGCACGTGATCGAGCGGATTCTGGCACACGATCTTCCCCGGGGTGGACTGATCAACATCAACATTCCCAGCCAAGAAAAATGGCCGGTTCGTGGAGTACGCATTTTGCCTCAGAACATCTCGCCCTACCTGGAGAAATTCGACCGCCGTGTCGACCCTCGAGGCCGAACCTATTTTTGGACCGGCAATGGGCTCGATTGCCCGGCTCCGTTGCCTGATACCGATGTGACTGCCTTGGCCGAGGGATTTATCACCGTCACTCCGCTCCAATTCGACCTGACAAACTCCGCAATGCTGGAACGCATGAAAAAATGGGACCTTGCCGTGTCGTGATGCGGCGTGACAAGCGGCGTCACAATCCAGGGATCTGATAACGATCGCGGGTGCCCGTCGGAGAAAAGACTTCGACGCCCACCAGCCGCCATTCCTCGCCCTCCTTCACGAAAACTCCCTCGCCGATGAATTGGTTCTCGCTCAGGGCATTTCCTTTGATCTTGAAGCGAAAAAGGACTTTGAGTTGACGGGTATCGCCGTTATTTCGGGGGACATCGATGTCCCAAATGGGGATTTCAGTGACCTGCCCGTCGCGAAGGGCCGATTCTCCTCGGGCGCGGAGCGCCGCCTTGTTTGCGGATCCGTAGCGGAAAGACTCGGAGATGTGTTCGAACACCTTGTCCAGATTTCGCTCTGCGACGCCCTGGCTCATCTCGTGGAGTTTCCGGGTGATTTGCTCTCGATCGCTCTCCCAAGTCCCATCCGCGACGACCAGGCCGAGGAACGCCACCGCGCCGATGACCGCCAGCAGCATCAATCGACGTCGAGGACCCCGCCTGGAGACCGCGGTCTTCGCGTCGCCGCGGCGAGTCGGCGGCCCATCGGGTGCGAGAAAGAAAGCACTCGCGAAGGCCCCCAACGCAAACACGCCGAGGAGGATCAGGGCCGTTCTCGGTGGATCACTGAGCCAGGTCGGCATTTCCTCACCGCGACCAGTTGAGCAATGATGCACCGTAAACCGCTTGTCGCCCGAGCGTCTCCTCGATCCGCAACAATTGATTGTACTTGGCGATGCGGTCGGTTCGGCTCGCGGATCCGGTTTTGATTTGTCCGGCGTTCGTCGCAACGGCGATGTCGGCAATCGTGACGTCTTCGGTTTCGCCGCTGCGATGACTGATGATGGTCGTAAACCGGTTGCGTTTGGCCAATTCGATGGCGTCGAGGGTCTCCGTCAGTGTGCCAATTTGATTGACCTTCACCAAAATACTGTTCCCCGCGCCTGAATCGATCCCTTGGCGCAAACGCTTGGGGTTCGTGACGAACAGATCGTCACCAACGAGTTGGACGCGGTGGCCCAATTCGCGCGTGAGTTTTTGCCAACCTTCCCAGTCGTCTTCGGCCAATCCATCCTCGATAGAACGGATGGGGTACTGATCGCACAACTTTTTCCACAAATCGATCATTTCATCGGTGGAAAGGATCCGAGAAGGATCGCTTTTGAAGAGGGCGTAACCGGTGCGTCCTTGGGCCTTCGCATGTTCGTAAAGTTCGGTGCAGGCCGGGTCGAGGGCAAAAACGATATCTTTCCCCAATTGGTACCCTGCCCGTTCCACGGCGAGGGAAATGGTGTCGAGTGCCGACTCGGGCGAAGGCAAATTTGGAGCAAATCCTCCTTCATCACCCACGGAGGTGCTCAGCCCTCGGTCGTGTAAAACTTTCTTGAGGTGGTGAAAAACTTCAGCCCCCATGCGGAGAGCTTCGCGGAAGCAGGGGGCACCCACGGGGGCGATCATGAATTCCTGGAAGTCGATGGTGTTGTCCGCATGAGCTCCTCCGTTCACGATATTCATCAGCGGAACAGGTAGGACCTTCGCATTGGTACCACCGAGATAGCGGAACAACGGCATGCCAAAATGATGGGCGGCGGCGTGGGCACAGGCCATCGAGACAGCGAGGATGGCATTCGCGCCGAGTCGGCCCTTGTTGGGAGTGCCATCGAGATCGAGGAGCAGTTGATCGATGGAGGCTTGATCGGCGGCATCCTCGCCGAGCACCTGGGGCGAAATGATCTCGTGAATGTTGGCGAGGGCACGGAGAACGCCCTTCTTAAGGAAACGATGCGGGTCGCCGTCGCGGAGTTCGATCGCCTCGTGGGCTCCTGTGCTGGCACCGCTGGGGACAGCGGCTCGACCGAAAGCGCCCCCTGCGAGCCGGACTTCGACTTCGACCGTGGGATTGCCGCGGCTATCG
>CAKZUU010000011.1 GCA_937922175.1 uncultured Gemmataceae bacterium | reverse complement strand
AGCGCAAGCTGCGATGATATGAGCGAAGGTCAAGAACAAGAGGACAAGCAACCCGAGTCGCCAAGCCGCTGCGACACGACCGTTGGGGTCGATGACCTGTGCGGAGTGTGCCAGGTCCGAGACGATGCGGGCCGGCAAGAGAGACAACCAGATGCCCAGAGCGACGCCGCCGATGCGTGCGGCCGTCCAGATGCCGATGAAGCCGTCTCGGAAACGCCCCGTGCGAGCGACTCGACCGCCGGCTTCCAACAAATAGCCCAAACTCAGAAATTGCAGCAGCGGCAAAGCGGCGAGAATCGCCAGTCCGACGAGGACACTGAGCAAACCGAAGAGCCACTCCGGGATGCCGACGATCGCCCAGAAGATCCGGGCAAGGAGGCCGGGTCGCTCAGACGAATCGAAAGGAGACATCGGCTCGCTCTTTGCCCGCTCTGGGAACGCGGGCAGAGCCGTCATCATCGGCGGCTCGTCGCCGACGGGAAGAGCATCGAGAGGTTCCACGTTGGGAATCGCTGTCTCGACGGGTTGGTTCATGATGATGAATACTTCGCGTGACCGGCTCTTGTTTCGAGCGACACCTGCCCTTGCATCATTCCGCCGCTGATTGCGAAACAATCGGGACGGTTTCAAGGTAGAGTAGGTCAAATAGTTCGTCAGGGGCTGATCTCATGCCCGGCCTGCGAGATCTGATCTTTGTCGGCGTCGTCGGGGGAGGTGTGGTGGCGTTGGCAGCGCATTTATGGCCGCCCCCTCCAAACCAGCCAGCCACCTCGTATGATGCTGCCTCCTACACCAACGCCGATTTCCGCGAGTCGGTGCAGCGCGTGGATGCCTCGTTCGAGGAGAGATGGCAATCCGCCCAAGTCCGACCGACGCGAGATGCTGCCGACCTGTTGATCGCTCGACGACTTGCCCTGGGCTTGATGGGTACGGTGCCGTCGGTCGAGGAAATTCGGCAATTTGAAGCGCTCCCCGCGGACCAACGCCTAGCATGGTGGCTGGACCGTATCTTGCAAGACCAGCGTTTCGCCTCGTATTTCGCCGAACGTCTGGCACGTGCGATGGTCGGGACAGAACAGGGTCCCTTTCTGCTGTTCCGCCGACGACGCTTCGTCACTTGGTTGGAGGAACAAATCGCGCAGGATCGACCTTATGACCAGATCGTGCGCGAGCTCATCGCGGGCACCGGCCTTTGGACGGACCATCCTGCGACGAACTTCATCAGTGTCACGGCGCAGCCCGACAAAAACAACCAGCCGCATCCGATTCGTCTGGCCGGGCGTGTCACTCGCGCCTTCCTCGGCCTGCGGTTGGACTGCGCGGAATGCCATCACCATCCCTTCGCCGAGTGGAAACAATCGGACTTCCAAGGGTTCGCTGCGTTCTTCGCACAAACCCATATCGGTTTCAAAGGGGTCTACGACGGTCCAGGAAAATTCGAGGTCGAGGACAAAAAAACCGGCGGCGTCAAAGTCGTCGATCCTGCGGTGCCCTTTGCGAAGGAGCTTTTACCCCAGCAGGGTAGCCGCCGACAACAGTTGGCGATGTGGGTCACCCATCCGCAAAACCCTTATTTTGCAAAGGCCATCGTCAATCGAGTCTGGGCGGTCATGACGGGCCGTCCTCTGGTCGAGCCTGTCGACAATCTCGAGGCGCAAGGCGGCGAAGCGCACCCGGCCCTGGCTGTCCTCGCTGAGGATTTCGCGCGTCACGGTTTCGATTTGCGACGACTCATCCGGATCATCGCCTCTTGCCGCGTCTTCCGCTTAGACAGTGCAGGCGATCCGGAGCCGGGTGAGGCCGAAGATCTGAATTGGGCCGTTTTTCCAATGACTCGGCTTCGTCCTGAACAAGTCGCCGGGAGCATTCTTCAGGCTGCTTCGCTCTCGACGATCAACGCGCAGTCGCACATCCTCCTGCGTTTGGCTCGGTTCGGTCAGGAGAACGAGTTTGTGACTCGGTACGGCGATTTTGGGGAGGATGAATTTGACGGCCGGGGAGGCACCATTCCTCAACGGCTTTTGATGATGAATGGCAAATTGGTTCGCGAACGAGTCGCCGCCGAGATTTTGAACTCCGTCGGGCGAATCGCCTGGATGGCTCCCGACCATCCCAAGGCGGTCGAGACGGCCTTTTTGGCCACCCTGACGCGTCGGCCGACCCCTCAAGAGGCCGACCATTTCACAGCGGTCCTCGCGAACCAAACTCAACGTCGCGGCCAACATATGGAGGACTTGTTCTGGGCGCTGGTCAACTCCGCGGAGTTTTCCTGGAATCATTGAACCGCGGGTACGTTGTCGATGATGCGGTTTCTGCCGCGGGAATCTGTCATGGACCATGAATTTCCGAGTCGTCGTCGCTTCCTCCGCCTCTCCGGATTGGCCGGAGCGAGCTGGCTCACCCCTGTTGGCGAATATTTGGCACTCGCAGCGGAACGGCGGGGAAAAACTTCCGAACCAGCTCAATCCGTCATCATCCTGTGGTTGCAAGGCGGACCGAGCCAACTGGAAACCTTCGACCCGCACCCCGGCACTCGGATTGCTGGCGACACCAAGGCCATCCGCACGTCGGTGCCGGGTATCCAATTGGCGGAAGGTCTCGAGCGGCTTGCCGAGCAAATGCAGGATGTCAGCCTCATTCGTTCCATGATCAGCAAAGAGGGGGATCACGAGCGCGGGACATACACCTTGAAGACGGGTTTTCGGCCCGACCCCACCGTCGTGCATCCCGCCATCGGCGCCATCATTTGCCATCAACTCCCGGTCGGTTCCACCGAGGTCCCCCGCCACATCAGTATTTTGCCGAACGCTTGGCCGCCTCGCGGGGGATACCTTGGCGACCGGTTCGATGCCTTCCTCATGGGCGATCCCGCAGGTCCCGTCCCCGACACGCAGTCGCTTACCAGCCGCGAACGAGATCAGGCGCGGATGAATTATTTGCATCTCCTCGACACGACCTTCGCCGCATCCCGGCAACGTCGCCTGGAAAAGACACTTCACCGCGAGACGATCGCCGCCGCTCGCCGAATGATGACCTCGGAACAACTCAAAGCCTTCGACGTTTCTCTCGAGCCGGTGTCGGTCCGAGCCGAATATGGCGACACGCCTTTTGGTCGTGGCTGTTTGGCAGCCCGCCGACTGATCGAAGTGGGCGTTCGATGCGTCGAGGTCAATCTGGACGGATGGGACACGCACATCAACAACCACGAACTGACGCGCGACCGGGTCCGGATACTGGATCCCGCTTTCGCCTCGCTGCTGAAAGATCTGCGTTCACGTGGATTGTTGGAAAAAACACTGGTGATGTGCCTTGGCGAATTCGGTCGAACTCCGACCATCAACCCGGCCGGCGGTCGAGATCATTGGCCCACGGGCTTCAGCGTCGCTCTCGCGGGAGGCGGCATCCGCGGTGGTCAGGTCATCGGCGCGACCGACCCCGAAGGACGCCCGAATCCTGCTGATCCTGTTCAGGTCGGCGACTTGCACGCCACCGTCCTGACCGCCCTGGGCATCAGCCCCTCCACCGTTCACCAGACGCCGATCGGTCGAACCGTCCGATTCGCCGAGGGCAAGGCGATCCCGCAGTTGCTCCACGATCCGGGTTGAGCCGTTCCAAGTCACCGCGTCGATCCGATGTGGCGAATCGCTCGCCATCGTCCGCACCGAACCGCCGCGCCAACTCGGGATCGTCGGAATGTTGACACTTCCGAAAAGACAGCGGCGTCGAGATCGTCGGACCCGACTGTTCCGCGGTCGCCGCCTGCGTCAATTCAGTTCGACCGCCTCTTCCCAATGTTCATAAAGCTGCTGCAAGCGTTGTTTCGATTGTTCAAATCGCTGCATCGTTTCTTTCAATTTCGTGGCATCTCGATACAACTCGGGCGAGGCCAAGGCCGCCTCGGCTTCTTTGATCTCCGCTTCGGTCGCGGCGATGTCGGCCTCGAGTTCTTCCACCTTGCGAAACGGGAATCGACGCTTGGGCTTCTTCGGTTTGGAGGGAGGAGCAGGACGTGTCGGCTGGGGAATTTTCGCCTGGTTTTGAGTCGCCGTTTCCCGAGCAGCGCGGAGCAACTCGTAGGCGTCATAGTTGCCATGCACCACTTCTGCGTTCCCATCCCTCATGACGATCAAGAGATCGACAACGCGGTTCAGAAAGAAACGATCGTGGCTGACGACGACGACCGTGCCTTGATATTCCAGCAGCGCGTTCTCCAGCGCCTCGCACGCCCAAACATCCAAGTGATTGGTGGGTTCGTCGAGTACCAGAACATTGACTCCTTGAGCGACGAGTTTGGCCAGACAAGCACGACTGCGCTCACCTCCGCTCAGTTCTCGCACCGGCTGATGCACGACCTCGCCAACCAGTCCGAACCTTCCGAGAAGATCACGGATTTTTTGTTCGTCAATGCGCGGGTCGGGCGAAGGCCAAACGGCGCGAAGAACCGGAAGATGGTCAGGGAGGATGGTCAGGTGCTGGTCGAGGTATCCCGGCTGGACGTGCGAGCCTCGTCGCACCTCGCCGCGGGTCGGTTTCTGCTCGCCCAGAAGGATTTTCAGCAGCGTCGTTTTCCCGCAGCCGTTGGGCCCCATGATGCCGAGCCTTTTCCCTCGCGGCAGAGAAAAGTTCAGCCCCTCGAATAGGACGCGCGAAGCGTAACTCATTCCCAAATCGACGGCCTCGAAGACAATGTCGCCGGTTCGGACCACGTCGCCGAAATGCATTTTGGGCGATTCGATCCGAGTCGGTTTTTCCAGGCGATCGAGCCGTTCGAGGGCTTTTCGCCGAGACTGCGCCTGACGGGCCAACTGACCATAGTGAACTCGACGGATGTACTCTTCCTGTTTCTCGATAAACTCCTGTTGCGCTTGCCACTCTTTCAACTCACGTTCAAAGCGTTCCTCCCGCAGCCGGAGATACTGTTGGAAGTTACCGGGGTATGAGCGGATTTTGCGATCATGCAACTCGAAGATCCGGGTACAGACCTGGTTCAAGAAATAGCGGTCATGACTCACGATCAGCATGGCTTGAGGCTGCTGTTGCAGATAATTCTCCAGCCAGCGCGTGCCATCGATGTCCAGATGGTTGCTCGGCTCATCGAGGAGCATGACATCGGGAGAGGACAGTAGAAGGCGGGCGAGCAAGACCCGCCGTTGTTGTCCACCGCTGAAGGTTTCGAGAGGGCGGTGGAAGTCAGCGTCCCGGAAGCCCAGACCGTGGAGAACTTCCTCGACTTTGTGATCGAGGACATAGGCATTCTGATGCCGCAGAAGTTCATTGAGGCGATCATACTTCGCCGCGAGAGAGCGACGGGTGGGTTCGTCGGTGGCCTGGGCCAATGCTTCGGCGGTGGCGATCATCTCGTCGTGAGCGGCCAACAGATGGGCGAAGGCGCTTTTCGCCTCGTCGAAGAGGGTACGTCTCGACGGGAAATCGGGTTGCTGTTCGAGCAGTTCGACGCGAGCACCGGCATGAAGCCGGACCTCGCCCCGGTCGGGAGTATCGATCCCGGCAAGCAGGCGCATCAGAGTGGTTTTTCCGGCCCCGTTGGGGCCGACCAGTCCGACTCGTTCCCCCAAATGCAATTCAAAACCGACATCGTCGAAGAGGGGACCTCGGTCAAAGCCACGAGTCAAATGATCACAAGAAAGCAGCAACATCGTTCCATCCGGGGCGAACAGCCATTGCATCCACCGAATCGGCGCTCAGGGCCTCGCACTCAACGAGGGTCCCAAGGCGGCGCCATGAGGCGAGGATGATTTAACCGATCCGGTCATGGAGGGTCAAACCCACCCTCGCTGAAGGGATGGCAGCGGCAAATCCGGGCGACTCCTTTGCAGGCGCCGCGCCAGGGACCATATTTCCGCACCGCCAGAATCATGTATTCGCTGCAACTGGGGTAAAACCGGCAAACCGGCGGGAGGAGCGGCCGAAGTAACCGCTGATAACCACGGACCAGCAAGATCAGCAGCCACGTAACGAATCGGTTCATGTTCGGGGGGCAGATCGGGTCAGTTTTTGAGCCAATTCGGGGATCAACCGAAGCATTGACCGCATGAGAGCCGCCAACTTAGGAATGCCGTGGGAACGTGGTATGAGGACAAGGTCCATTCCCGTCGGTAGTTGGGCACGAGTCAGCCGATACGCCTCTCGATAGAGACGGCGGAGACGATTCCGGTTGACCGCCGAGCCGAACTTTCGAGACACGGTGAATCCGACGCGGTTAAATGCCAAACCGTTAGGGCAACCATAGACGATTACCCACTCATCGCTGACCGAGCGACGAAAATCGAAGACCCGGCGGAAGTCATTCCGTTTACGCAAGTGTTCCTGAGGTCGGAAACGACGGTCAGCCATCAGCAGGTGCGATTCGCCGCCACCACCGATGGAGGTGCTGCTCAGCGGTTCCACGGCGTGTCGGCACGGGGGTTAAGCGGGTTGAGTCGGTTAAACTCTTCGATTAATTCCCGACTTCGGGAGTCGATATTTTTGGGCACGACAATTTTGACAACGACGTACAAATCGCCACCGGCGATGCCTTGGCGCTTCAGCCGGAGTCGAGCCCCGCTGGAGGTTCCCGGGGGGATGTTGACCGATACCGTGGAGCCATCCAGCATGGGCACATCCACTTTGCCGCCCAAGACAGCTTCAGCCAAGGTGATCGGGACATCCACCAGCAGGTCGTCGCCCTCTCGGCGAAAATACGGGTGAGGCTGGACTTTCAGGCGCAATTTCAGGCTCGCGCCATCACCTAACACTCCCTTCAGTCGAAGGACCTGGCCATCCTTTGCCCCGGCGGGGACATTTACGGCGATCTCGTGACCATCGACCATGACGTCGATTTTCCCGCCGCGAGCCGCCGTCAAAAAAGGAACTGGTATCTCACGTTCGACGTCCTCGGCCTCCTCCCAGCGGACACGTTGTTGACGTCGCGATTTCGGACCGGCGGAGGGAAAATCGAATTCGAAGCCGAAGCCGCCGGTGCCGAAGTTCATCCCCATTTGTCGGAGGAGGTCTTGGATGTCTTCAGCAGAAACATTGCCACCAAACCCGCTGAAGCCGCCGAAGCTCGAACCTTTGGCCCCATCGGGCGAACCAAAACGATCGTAATTGGCCCGTTTGGCGGGATCGCTCAGAATGTCGTAGGCGTTTTGGACTTCTTTGAACTTTTCCTCGGCCTCTCTATCCCCCGGATTGCGGTCGGGGTGATAGCGATGGGCGAGTTTACGGTACGCCTTCTTGATTTCGTCGGCGGTCGCCGATTTTGATACGCCAAGGACTTCGTAGGGATCGCGTGCCATACCCGTTGGATGCAGAAGAGGGGTGAATCGATTCCCAAGTGCATTTTAGGGCATCCGGCGACCGATGCCTTGGGAAGCGGAGGCATCCCGAAGCGAGAGGGGCCTTGGGCACGCGGCCGGCGTCATTGATCCGCCACATAGGGCAGCAGGGCCATAAATCGTGCACGCTTCACCGCTTTGCTGACGGCTCGTTGGAAGGGGGCGCAAATCCCCGTGCGCTTGCGACTGTGGAGTTTGCCCTGCGGCGAACACAGCTTTTTCAGAGTGGCCACATCCTTATAATCGACAAACGCCGGACGCGGACATCCTTCCTTTGTGCAGAAACGACACTTCCGACTGCGACCTTTGCCCAACTTCTTGCGAATCATGAACGCTCCGCCCCTTCAAAGTATCGAAAGCTCTCGCGGAACTCATGATTGTATGAAGCAGGCCGTCATCGTCCAGCGGAAGCCACAGACCGCAGCGCCGACCATGCGGCGTCGCGATCCTCCGCGCGCGAAATCGTTGACTCATCGGAGCGCCGCCGTTACCATGCCGACGTCGGTTGAGGAGTTCATGAGCACACGTCGCTTTACCGTTCTTGGGGCGGTCCTCGTCTGCATGATGTCCGCCGGCTGTTCGGCCCCGCCGCCCCCAACCTCGGCCGAAGATTCCTCCCCCCGCCATCCACCGCGCGGCCCGACCTGGTTGGCCGACGTCACCATCGCGCGAGGTCTGAACTTCCGCCACGATCCCGGACCCACAAACGACCGGGCATACTTCATGCCCCGGGTGATGGGTTCGGGTGGTGCTGTCTTTGATTTCGATGGCGATGGCAGGTTGGATCTGTACTTGGTGCACAATTCCGGCCCCAATAGTTCGCGAAATCGCCTTTATCAACAGCAACTGGATGGGCGATTCGTGGATGTGTCGGACGGAAGCGGCGTCGATGTCAGCGGCTGGGGCATGGGAGTCGCCGTCGCCGACGTGAATCATGACGGCAAACCTGATCTATTGCTCACCGAGTATGGCGCCACCCGATTGTTTTTAAACGAGGGGAACACACGGTTCCGCGAAATCACCCGGGAGTCCGGACTTGATAACCCACTGTGGGCGACATCGGCCGCCTTCTTCGACTACGATCGCGACGGCTGGCTCGACTTGATCGTCGCTAACTATCTGGAGTACAACCCGGCACGTTCGTGTGGCACAGGGGGTCGGACCGATTTTTGCAGTCCCAGTTCGTTTCCCGGCGTCGTCTCTCGTCTGTTCCGCCACCGGGGAATCGACCCCGCCACGGGTCTGCCTCGTTTTGAGGACGTCACCGTCGCGGCAGGACTTGGTTCCGCATTGGGGAAAGGTTTGGGCGTCGTTTGTGCCGACTTCAACGGTGACCGTTGGCCCGACATCTTCATCGCCAATGATGGAATCGCTAACTTTCTGTGGATCAATCAACGCAATGGAACGTTCCGCGAAGAAGCAACCTCTCGGGGCGTCGCCTTTCTCGCCACGGGGCAACCGGCCGCCAATATGGGCATCGCCTTGGGCGATGTGGATGACGACGGGCTGGACGATCTCTTCGTCACCCACCTGGTCGATGAGACTCACACACTCTGGCGGCAGGGACCTCGCGGATTGTTCCAAGACCGCAGCGTGGGCTCCGGAATGACACGCGGTTGGCGGTCGACCGGATTCGGCACCGCCTTGGTTGACCTGGATCAGGATGGCTGGCTCGACGCCGTTTGGGTCAACGGCGGTGTCGTCCGCCGACGGGGAGCAGCACCCAACGACGCCGACTTCTGGCAGCCCTATCGACAACGACATCAGATCTTTGCCAACCGGGGGAAGGGCGAGTTTCAAGATATCAGCCGCGACAATCCCGATTTCAGCGACCAGCCGGGAGTTGGCCGAGCGTTGATTGTCGCCGACCTGGATAACGACGGGGCCCCGGATTTGCTGACCACAGAGATCGCAGGACCGGCTCGCATCTTTCGCAACGTCGCCCCCCGAGCTGGGCATGGGTTGGTGATTCGGGCGGTTCTCCCACAAGTCGGTGGTCGGGATGCGTATGGGGCCGAGGTCACAGTTCGGGTGGGGGGACGTCGCTTTCGTCGGCTTGTTCAGCCCGGCTTCAGTTACCTGTGCAGCAGCGACCCACGGGTTTTCGTCGGTTTGGCCGACGCCTCCTCCTACGATGATATCGAAGTGATTTGGCCTGATGGCAGCCGCGAGTTGTTCCCGGGCGGCACGACGGATCGCGCCATCACCCTCCGCCAGGGGGAAGGGACCACACAGCCATGACCGTCCCCAAGGAAATACCGACCTTCATCGTCGGTTCCGATGCACGCCAATGAACGTGACCTGTCTTCCTGTCGGCAAACGACGATGGTTCGCTCTGCTGCTGCTGATCAGCGCAGCCGTCGGCGGGGGCACCTACCTGGGGTGGCGGAGTCGTCCGCGAGTCGTCCTTCCTGAGGTGCCTTCGGCGGGTGTTGAGCCCGCCGTTGTTGCGGAAATCGAACAAGCCCGGTCGACGGTGCTCGCCGATCCAAATTCGGCCCCAGCCTGGGGCCAAGTCGGTCTGGTCCTCTTCGCCAACGATTTTTATGGGCACGCGATTCCGTGGTTGGAGCAAGCGGAGCGCATGGACCCGACCGATGTGCGCTGGCCTTATTTTCGCGGACTAGCTCTGTTGCTGGAACATCCTGAAGAAGGATTGGAGGCGTTACGTCGAGCAACCATCCTGGCTCCCCGAGATGCCTTCGTGCGGCTGCGATGGGCCGAAGCCTTGCTGGCCGCCGATTCGCTCGACGAGGCCGAAAAGGCTTTTACCGAAGTCATCAGCCAGCAACCGGACAACGCCCGAGCTATGTTAGGGCGTGGCCAGATTCTGCTCCGTCGGGGCGATCCCGCCGCGGCGATTCCGCTGCTTGAAAAAGCCTCGTCTCATCCGACCGCTCAGAAAGCGGCCTTATCCGGCCTCGCCGAGGCGTACCAACGGTTGGCGCGGCAGGACCAGGCGGACGCGATTCGACAGCGTGCTGCCGATGTTCCGCCCGATACACCTTGGATGGATCCAAAAATTGTCCGCATCTCGGTGCATCAGGTCAGCCGACGCGGTCGCCTGGAGAAGGCCTTGAATCTGATGCGAACCGATCGTGCCGATGACGCGATCGCCGAGTTGCTCCGACTTCTCCGCGAGGAACCGGATTTCACGGAGGCAAGGCTGGCCCTGGTGCGAGCCTTTATTGTGAGTCACGACTTGTCACGGGCCGAGGAAGAGGTTCAAAATGCCCTCGCGACAGATCCATCTCACCCCGACGCGCACGTGCTGGCCGGTGGTCTGGCCTTGGTGCGAGGCGACATCGAGGGCGCCGAGGCCGCCTATCGTCGAGCTCTGGAGCATCGACCGTCTGATGCCGTCGCTTGGTTTAACGTCGCCGACTGCCGTCTGCGGCGCAACGATCGACCCGGAGCGATCGAGGCGTTGAAACAAGCACTTCGATACCGACCGGGGTTCGTTGTCGCCCACCTCAAATTAGCAGAAATGTTTCTGGATGCTCAACAATGGTCCGCCGCACGGGTGCATCTCGATGCCGTGGATCGAATTCAGCCCAATCATCCCCAAGCGGTGACTCTCAAAAACCGTCTTCCCAATCGCTGAGCCGTTGCGGGATTCCCCTGTCGCGGGCAGCGAGGAAACTGCCCAACCGTTAGAGGTTGCGAGGCTTGACTGAGGGAAAGGACGGGCCTGGGGGAAATTTTTCGGTCGCAGGGTCATGGCCGCCGAAAAGACTGATGTTTTGTGTGTTTCGCACATTTTGCACTGAATGGCGGGGTCGCGCCGGTTTTGCGGTCGAGGCCATAACATGAAGAGCTACGCGGTCGTCATCGTCACGCTGTCGATGCTGCTGAATCTCAACGGATGCGCCCACCGACGCGGATGTCACGAGCAAGACATCACCCCGAGCCACACCTTCGGCAAAGGCGGGATCTATGAGCGGAAGGGACGACTCTTGCCTCCACGGCAACATTGCCCTATGTGCGAGTACTTGGGGATGAAATGCCCCAAGTGTCGTGTGGCGTGTGACACGCCGGTGGACCCACCGTCCGATCGGCGGCTTGCATCTTCGGAAGGACGCAAGCCCGAGTCGGAAGTCGAACAGCTTCTGAACCTCCTCAAGACGAATCCGGTCAAGACGGAACCGACGCCTGCTCGGCCTTCAGCTGAAGCGGTTCCCATCGATGATCATGATGATCGCACCCGACCGACACCCGACCGCGTCTGGACTCCTTACTCCCCGGTTCGTTCCCTCACCCCCGTGCCACCGTGGGAACAGTGAGCTTTTCGACCATCACGGGCTTGAACGTTGCTGAACAAAACGCCGCCGCCAGGATGCTCGTTTTCCCGAACGGCTCTGCGGATCTCCAATTGCAGGCTGGTGTCGGCTTGCTGAATTTCTTTGAATTTTTGCCGCGCGTGCCCTTGTCACTTCGTCCAAAATAATGAAAACTTCTTAAAATGTTCTCTTTTTTAGTCAACTTTTATCAGGGGGTGCGGGCATGAACTGTCGGTTAAGATCAGCGTTTACGCTTATCGAACTGCTTGTGGTCATTGCGATCATCGCCATTCTCATCGGATTGCTATTACCAGCGGTACAAAAGGTGCGAGAGGCGGCGGCCCGGTTGCAATGTTCGAACAATTTGAAACAAATTGGACTGGCGATTCATAATTTCCACGACGTGAACAACGGGATGCCCCCTTGTTGGCAGTACGAGCCGCCGCAGCCACCGACGCGACCGACTGCCACCGCAGTGAGTTGGGGACTCGTGATCCTACCATTTCTCGAACAAGAGGCTTTGTATCGACAATATGATTTCAACCAGAATTTGTTTTATGCTCAAAACCAAGCCGTCGCGACGACGCCGTTAAAGCTGTTCAAATGTCCAAGCACGCCGGACAGCGAACGGATGGTCGAACTGCAAATCCCGCCGGGCGTGTTACCTGGTCTTCCGGGGGGCATTTTCCGTGGGGCGCCGAGTGATTATTCGGTGACAACGGGCATCCGCAATTGGTGCTTGTTCATGGGCACGCCGTGCGACCCTCCGGACCATGGGATGCGTTGGGGGGCCTTGCAACCGTGGTCGTCCAACTCGACAGTGGCCTCAGCGATGGGCATGCGGCGTTTCACCCTGGCCACGATTCAAGATGGAACGAGTAACACTTTCATGATCTCTGAAGTCGCTGGCACGCAAGAGGTGTACAACCGCCGCCGGCAGCGGATCAGCCCCCTGCCTGGGGTCCCTTTGCCGATTCTGGCCTATTCCTACGGGGCCGGGTGGGCCAATCCTTACAACGGCGAGAACTGGCTTTCGGGTTCGCCTCTGGATGGCAACAATCCTCACACGCCCGCGGGATCGTTCGGCCCCTGCCTGATCAACTGCTCGAACTACAACGGTCGAGGGCTTTACAGCTTCCACTCCGGTGGCGTCAACGCCCTGTTCGCTGACGGGAGTGTCAAATTTCTTAGCGAAGGCATGCCTACCAAGCAAATCGCCTTCGGCATTACCGCGATGGGAAGCGAGCCGTTCCAACACGAGTAACGGCTGTTTTCAGGGCGCGGTGACCCTCCGATTTGAGACCAGGATTCGGAGGGTCGCCCTTTCTTTCTTCGAACGATCGGAGGTGTTTCCCTCATGCGCT
>CAKZUU010000010.1 GCA_937922175.1 uncultured Gemmataceae bacterium | reverse complement strand
CTGAACACCACGACCCGCGAAAGCCGGTGGGTGCCGGAAGGGATGTGGGGTTTCGACATGGAGTACCTTGTGACGGATCGCGTTCGGTTCGCGACTTTCGGTGATTACTTTCCGAACGTCGCGGACTGGGGACAATTCCGCTTGCGGCTCCGGGCCGCCGGTGAATTCTTGATCGTTCCGGAGTATGGTCTGGTCCTTCGGGCTGGCATCCAAGAGCGCTACGACAGTCGCCCCGGATCCGGCCGACGCAACGATGTGGACTATTTCACCACGATCCTGATGAAGTACTAAGCCGATCCACGGATTCGGGAGACGACGGACTCATCCTCAATGCGCTCGAGCTTTATTCGCCAAAACGTGCCGAACTTTCGCTGAGGTTCGCCATGGGATGACTCACTTCTCGAATCCGCTTCTCTCGGACCTCGGCTTCGAAGCGGTCGATGATTTGTGCCAAGGGCATTGCCCCCAAATCGCCCTCGACTCGATCGCGTAGCGCGGCCGTTCCAGCGGCCCGTTCTTTCTCGCCGACAATGAGCATGTACGGAATTTTTTCTAACTGAGCGTCACGGATTTTCGAGCGGAAATCTTCATGGCGTAAGTCAGCGCTGACACGGAAACCGCGTTGGCGCATTTCGGTTTCGATGTGCCGGGCGTAATCATTCATCTCGCGGATGGGGATGATTCGAGCTTGTTCGGGTGCCAACCACAGAGGAAAGGCCCCGGCGAAGTGTTCGATCAAGATACCACAGAATCGCTCCATGCTCCCAAACGGGGCACGGTGGATCATTACGGGCCGATGCGGTTTGTTGTCCGAGCCGATGTATTCGAGATCGAAGCGAATGGGCAGGTTGTAGTCCAACTGCACGGTACCGAGTTGCCATTCGCGTCCGATGCAATCACGGACCAGGAAGTCGATTTTGGGGCCATAGAAGGCGGCTTCGCCCACGCCGCGAACGTATTCCATCCCCGCTGCCTTCACGACGTTCATGAGGGTTTGCTCGGCTTGCTCCCACAGTTCGGGCGGCCCCACGTATTTATCGCTGTTCGGATCACGCAAGCCGACACGCACCCGGAAATCGCTTAACCCCAGAGACCGCAAGACAAACAGGACAAGGTCGATATTCGCTTGCAATTCGGGCTCGACTTGCTCGGGTGTGACAAACAGGTGAGCGTCATCCTGGGTGAAGCCGCGAACTCGGGTCATGCCGTTCAGTTCGCCGGACTGCTCGAACCGGTAAACGGTGCCGAACTCGGCCAACCGCACCGGCAAATCGCGGTAACTGCGGGGTTGCGATTTGTAAATCTGGATGTGGTGGGGGCAGTTCATCGGTTTGAGCAGGTAGCCTTCTTGGGAGGAGAGCCAAGTTTTCAAGAGCGTCATTTTGTGCGCCGCGTCGGAGGATTGACGATAGGTTTGGACCAATTGCCGCAATCCGGACGGCGATAACCCCAGCTCATGCTCCTGTCCCTCGATGCGTTCAGCATCGGCCGCGACGGCTTCGAGCAAGGCGACGAACGCCTGTTCGGATTCGTGTCGAAGTGTTCCTTTTTCCAGCAATGTCAGCCAGGTGTCGACGGTCTGGCCCAGCGGGTTGAAGTAGAGTGGCGGATATTGTGCATCGCGGTAATACGGAAAATGTCCGCTGGTGCGGTACATTTCCAACCGACCGATGTGCGGGGTGTACACCGGCGAGTAGCCTCGCTTCAGCAACTCGTCCTTGATAAAGCTCTCGAGAATCGATCGGACCATCGCCCCTTTGGGCATCCACAGGATCAAACCCTGTCCGGCCTGCTGACTGATGGTAAAGAGCTTCAATTGCTTGCCCAGCACACGATGATCGCGTTTCTTGGCCTCCTCGACCTGCTTTAGGTAGGCATCGAGGTCCTCCTTGCGGAAGAAAGCCGTCCCGTAAAGCCGTTGCAACTGCTTTCGTTTGGCATCGTTCTTCCAGTACGCGCCGGCAATACTCAGCAATTTGAAAGCGCCGATTCGTCCGGCATGGGGGATGTGAGGCCCGCGGCACAAATCGATGAATTCACCCTGACGGTAAAAACTGATCGTCGGGAATCGACTCAATTCTTCGTCGATGTGTTCGACTTTCAAGGTCTGGTTTAAGTCAGCGACTAAAGCCCTTCCCTCGGCAATGGACAGCTCGAAACGCTCAAAAGGCTCGGCCTTGTCGATGATGGCCTTCATCTCGGCTTCGATTCGCGGAAAGTCTTCCTCGCGAATGGGGGTAGGGCTGTCGATGTCGTAATAGAAACCATTCTCGATTGTCGGTCCGAAGGCAAGCTGGGTTCCGGGGAACAATCTCATCACAGCCCGAGCCATCACGTGGGCGCAAGAGTGCCGTAAAACGTCCAGCGCGTCGCGGTTTTTATCGGTGAGGATCTCGAAGGTGACGTCGCGGTTGTCGCCGGTCAATTCGCGTTCCAGGTCGACGATCTCGCCGTTCACCCGGGCGGCGACGGCGGCTTTGGCCAACCCTTTGCCGATACTCTCGGCCACCTCCCGCGGTCGCGTTCCTTCGGGGACTTGTCGTGTCGATTGGTCGGGCAAACGTAACGTGATCATCCGCATCGCTCCGTCGGGAACTCGTCGACGACCCTGACCCGCGGGTCGGTCGACGTCCTCCCTATCCGTTTCCATCTTCAGAACATCGTATGAAAACTGAAAACCGGCCCGATCCCTGACGGGAAGCAGACCGGTCGGGGCACTCCAGGGACGGTTGGCCTGATCAGCCTGGGCCGATCAGGATCGGACCTTCGTCATCCGTCGGTTTGGTCGGTTTACGGGGTTCGGGCTTGATCGGTTTCGGCTCGACGATCTCGGGCTTGCTGGGCGCCGGTGAATTGAGGGGCGAACGCAGCGGCACCACCGAGGAACGTTGGGTCGAAGCCGGATTGGCCTCTTGAGTTGGCTCCTGCGGTCGGCTGTCGGCGAGAGGCGGCTCATCCGTGCTCGGCTGGAGAATCGTAATTCGAGACATCGGCTGCCGCGGGGGAATACCCGTATGGGGAGCAATCGTCGGGCCGGGGGGAGTGCCTGCCTTCTTCGCCAAGGGAACCGAAGTCCGAGGGGTCGAAGCGGGGATCGGTGGAGCCGATGGAGCACGATAGCCCGCTTGGAGGTATGGCGTCAACGCCGCCTTAGCCGCTGTGCGAACTCGGGGAGACGCATCACTTTGAAACGCCTCATCCAAGGCTTGAGCGGCCGAGATGGTTAACGGACGAAGCCGTCCCAAGGCAGTGGCTGCTGCGGTGCGAATCGCCACATTCGCATCGAACCGCAACGCCTCGATCAGCGCCTCGCCTGCCTGTGGAGCCTGACGAAGATCGGCTTTGCTCAATTCGATGATCGCCGCCAGCCGCCGACGCTCGTCGGGATCGTTCCGGAGGACTTGCACGAGTTCACCGGCCCGATCGGTCGGACGCGTCGGTGCTGCGGGTTTAGCCGGTGGTTTGGGCTTGAATCGGTCAATGATCCCTGCCTCGTTGGTACCCGCCCAACAGACGATGGCAGCCCATCCTAGAAACCAGCTCCGTAATCTCATGACGGCTATCTCCTTGCCCCAGGATATCCGCGGACGTGGGCCAACTTCGGCGTAACGCTCCTTCCCTGTTATCGACCGCGTGGCAAATCCGCACGGGTGAAAAACTTGTTTGAGGGGGATCCTCTTGGCCCTACGTTGATCGTAATCGTTACAATCCGTATCGGAGTCTTGCCGATCGGTTCGCCGCGATTGTGTTGGGCTCGAATCAGCGAGGAATTGATGGTCCCCCGTGTCGTCTTGCTGTCCGCCGCCCTCCCGCTTGCCCTCGGGTGGTGGGCGAATCGGCGGACGACTTTGGGCCACACCTTCTTTTGGATCACCTTGGCTTGGCTGGCTTGGCTCGGGGCAAGCTGGAACCGCGAGGGATGGTGGCCCTATCTCGCTGTTTCGATGACCTGCTGCGCGGGGGTGGCCGTCCTTGGCGCTCGTCGTCCCGGCGTGACCGCTTGGCATGCGGTCGTGGCGGGTTTGGCGGCCGTCCTCCTTTTGCCGTTGGCTGAGACATTTTTCTCTCAGGGGGAACCGCCGAACTCCGATGATTTGCGAACGACCTTCTTGGCTGTGGCCACGGCCGTGGGATTGTTGAATTATTTGCCGACTCGGCTGGGGGCTGCCGCCGTCGCCCTATTGATCGCCGTCGCTTGCGAACTTTATCTGGCGCGTTGGCTCACCGGATCGACCTGGCACGAGACCGCCATTCTTTTGGCCGGAATTTCTCCGTGGATAGCGTGGTGGGCGTTGGCACGCGGTTGTCCTCCCACTGATCGTGCTTCCCGATGGTGGCTCGAATTTCGCAATCGGTTCGGCATGGTCTGGGCGTGGCGGCTGCGTGAGCAGTTTCACAACTCGTCAACCCATCGCCAACTCGGTCTGGAATTGACGTGGAGCGGCATCCGACGCACGGATGGTCAAGAAATGAACGAGTCCGACCGGAAAGTCGCGGCCGAGATTTTGTCCGCTCTGATGACACGATTTGGTCTGGGTGAGAAGACTGTCGAAGGGTCGCCGCCAAGCCCGAGCAAGGGACCGACTCTTGGCCTCCAGTGCTGATGGCTGCGTCATTGGGGCATGGCACCCATTGCGCTATTGAGGGGACCGGCCGGGGGGGTGAAGCGATCCTCGTCGTTCTTCCGCCGAGGCGCGACTTGGTTGAGAAGGTCGTTGGGATATTCGATTCGGTCCTTGAACAATCCGTCCGGGGGAGTGTGGAAGTCTTCCTTGGGCGGCCGGATCACGACGCGTCGGGGCGTCTCCTGACAACCTCCGACAAACAGTCCAGCGAGGCTGATGCCGGCAATCATCTTCCACATTTGACGCATCGGGACGCCTCTCCGGGTCAGCGTTCGCGGCGTTATAACGCGGTCCCGAACCGCGTCAAGCGGAATGCTGTATAACAGCTTGACTCGGCAACATGGCAGGGAAAACGGGCATGGCTTCGATCGCACCTCTACTGGTTCCGGATCTGCATGAGTTGATCGCGGAGAAGCGTTGGGACGTCATCCAACGAACGTTGGGGGAGTTCGATCCTTCCGATGTTGCGGAGATTATCACCGAGGCTCCGCATCCCGACGATGTCACCATTTTCCGCCTCTTGCCGCGGGAACAAGCGGGGGCAGTGTTTGCTTACCTGCCAGCCGATCGGCAGGATATTCTTTTGCGCAACCTGACCAACGAGCAGATGCACGCCGTCCTGCAAGGCATGTCACCGGACGACCAGGCACGCTTGTTCGAGGAGTTGCCTGCGGAAGTGACTCGCCGCATTTTGGAGACGCTCTCCCCGGAGGAGCTAAAGGCGGCACGTTCCCTTTTGGGTTACCCCCCGGAGACCGCCGGTCGGTACATGACGCCCCGGTATGTCGCCTTGATGCCGGGTCTGACGGCCGCCCAAGCGTTGGATCTGATCCGTCGGTTCGGGGCGGGGATGGAGACTTTGAATGTTGTTTATGTGGTCGATGAGACAGGGAAATTGCTGAAAGAGTTGCGCCTCGGCTCATTGGTCTTGGCTGACCCGCAAACCCGGGTGGGCGACATTGAAGGACGCGCCTTGGTGGCGATCCCGGCGACGATGGATCGCGAGCAGGTCGTCGCCGCTTTCCGCAAGTACGACCGAGTGGCCCTTCCCGTCGTCGATCGGGACGGCAAGATGTTGGGCATCATCACCGCCGACGACGTCCTGGATGTGGCGGAGAGAGAAGCCACCGAAGACATCCAGAAGTTCGGCGGCATGGAAGCCCTGGATAAGCCATATCTCGAAGTTTCCTATCGTCAGATGGTGGTCAAGCGCGGCGGATGGCTGTCTGCCTTGTTCCTGGGAGAGATGCTGACCGCGACGGCGATGGGCTATTTCGAGGACGAGATCGCCAAAAAGGTCGTCCTGGCGATGTTTATACCGCTGATCATCAGCAGCGGTGGGAACTCCGGCTCGCAGGCAGCCACCTTGGTGGTCCGGGCCCTTGCCCTGACGGAATTGAAACTGCGCGATTGGTGGCGCGTTGCTTGGCGCGAACTTCGCTCCGGGCTGAGCTTGGGCACTTGGCTGGGATTTATTGGTTTTGCCCGAATCGTGCTGTGGCAGGAAATCCACTTGTTCGACTACGGCGAAGACTTTCTTTTTGTCGCATTGACGGTTTGGCTCAGCCTGATCGGCGTCGTCACTTTCGGCTCGCTGACCGGGAGCATGTTTCCTTTTCTCCTGAGTTGGTTGGGCTTCGATCCCGCCACCAGTTCCGCCCCGTTTGTCGCAACGCTTGTTGATGTGATGGGGCTGATTATCTATTTCTGCGTCGCTTTGGTCATCCTCTTCTAAAGCGCAACGGCACGGCTCCGAAGAACCGTGCCGTTGCTTTTTGTGACGACGCTCAGGCGCGGTCACTTGCCGCTACGAGCTTTCGTCAGGTTCTCGCCGACTTTTTTCCAATTTACGACGCTCCACCAGGCATCCACGTAATCAGGTCGTCGGTTCTGGTACTTCAGATAGTAGGCGTGTTCCCAGACGTCGATACCCAAGAGCGGGATGTGACCCTGCATCAAGGGGCTATCCTGATTGGCAGTGCTATAAATTTGCAGAGCGGTGCCATCCCACACGAGCCAAGCCCAACCGCTGCCAAATCTCCCGACGGCGGCCGCTTTGACCTTGTTTTTGAATTCGGTAAAGCTGGAGAAGGCATTGTCGATGGCGGTTTTCAACTCACCAACGGGTTCGCCGCCCCCTGTGCCGGGTGGGGCCATGATCTCCCAGAATAGCGTGTGGTTGTGATGACCACCGCCGTTGTTCTGCACCGCCGTCCGAATGGCTTCCGGGACATTCTTGATTCCGCGAAGCAATTCCTCCAAGCTCTTCGCTTGCAGATCAGCATGGTTCTCCAACGCTTTGTTCAAATTATCCACGTAGGCCTTGTGATGCCGACCGTGGTGGATTTCCATCGTCATCTTGTCGATGATCGGCTCCAAGGCGTCGTGCGGATACGGCAAATCAGGCAAGGTGTGCGGCATCGCTTTGTCTCCAGGGTGAGATTCTCCATTCCTGGCCAATTTACGAGAGGAGCTTACCCACGGCGATGCCGAGCTCGCTCAGATCGGCTGTAGAACTTCATCCAAGGACTGGGCCGGCGTCGTGAGCAAGTCAACCGGGCCGAATCGTTGTAACAAACCTCGCAAATCCGTCGAAGTGAGCCGTTGCTCCATTCCCTTGTTGTCGCGCCAATGCAGCGTCCACTCGATGGCTGCGTCGGGAATCCTCAGAAAATCCCTGGGTAGACGAGCTTCGATATGGCCGACGATTTGATCCTTGACAAACATCAGATTGGCTAACCGCCCTTGCCCATCGACCGTCATACTACCCATTGATTGCAAAACATCATCGATCGTCATCGTCGATCCCCCAAGGGAGTGACGCCATCGTCATGGCTGACTCATCCCGACAAAGCTCCCCTCATTTTCCCGGGCGAGCGCCCACAGGAACGAGCCTAGGTCGGGGCTGTCGTAGAAAAAACCAATGGAATTAATCCGAACTTTGGCCCAACCCGGTGTTGGGCGATTCCAGGTAGAGCTTAGCATATTTCGAATGTGTCGGCCGAGTCGCTCACCTTTTTGCAGCTCGCTCATGACCTGTGTTTGCTCCAAGGGCGTCAGGCCGGGTCCGACGTTCGGCAGGCCATCGGACAACAGGTAGATCGTGTCCAGACCCAATGGTCGAAAACGGAAGGCGGCCTCGAAGGCCGCGTACAGATTCGTATTCCCCTTGGGTTGAATGGCTTTCAATGCTTGGTTCACACGATCGGCGGCGGCCTCATCGTAATTGAACCAATCATTCGATTTGCCCAATGGGAAGCTCGCCCCCTCACTGAAAACAATGACCTGGAATTTTTCCAGTTCCGGCAGGCTCCGCATGATCTTCGTCACGGTTTCGATGACCAAGGGCCATTTCTCTGGCGCTTCTGACTGCGCATTCGTCATCCGCATGCTCCCGGACATATCGACCACGAAGATGACGCGACGACCCGTCAAACTAATCCCCGCGAAGCGATTGTCCGCGGCTAACCGATACTTCGCCAACTGTTCGCTGAGGCTTTTTCTCTCCGACTGCAAGTCGTCCAGGGTCCGCTGCATCTCGATCAAACTGGACTTGCGATTGTTGAGAAACTTCTCCAGCTCCTGGATCCGTGCTTGAGCGGCAGCGAGTTTTTGTCCCTGTTCGGACAGCGACTCTTGCGCTTGCGCTCGCAGCATCCGCAGTTGCCCCTCCAGATGTTGAAGCTGATCGGTCAACTCCTTGGCCCGAGTCGAGGTCATGGTCAAATCCTTCTCCCGGTTGCGCAAGAGCATCTCCAAACTCTCCAACCGTTGGGTCGCGGCCACCATCTGACTCCGAAGTTGTCTCTCCGCTGCCGACATTTTCTCTAACTGATCGGCCAGCCCCTTGGCGGACCGCTCTTGCTGCTCCGACTTCTTCCGAAGCTCGTCAGCCCGCTGTTGCCAATTGGCCAACTCCTTTTGGGTGTCCGCGAGTTCCTGGGCGGTCTGCTCCTTTTGGCGAGCAAGAGTTGCGGCTTCGTTTTGCGTTTTCTTCAGGTCAGAGGCGGTCGCGGCGAGTTGGTTCTGCACCCGGGAGAGTTCCGACTCCAACGATTGGATGCGGCTTCGGGCTTGAAGAAAGTCGGCCCGGACCGACTCCAGTTGCCGCTGTGTCTCATCCGCCGCCTTGAGACGCATCTTGGCTAAACGATCGTTCCACAGCCAGAGAAAGATGACGCATCCCAGAGCGCAACAAAACACATCGAGCATGGACAGGGAAAAAATCGTGGGGATGCGGTGGCGAGTTCGCATAACTTCGTCTCACTGACGTGATTTTTTCCTGGCCCGGTGTTCACCGCTCAGCGCTCTCGCCAGACCCTTGGTGGGGGGGGCGAATTGGCAGTTCGGTACGTGGTCGGCGAGGAATCCCGCGAGGATCCCTCGGGTCGAGGGATCACGCTGTCCCGGTGCAGACGCGGCAAATCGTCCTGATTCCATCGACTGGCCAGTGTCAGGGCGGCACGGCAAGCGGCGTCAGGTGCCAGCACTTCGACAGCAGTACGCTCGGCCGTGAATGACTCCACGGCGGCGACCAGGCCGGGCAGTCGGCCAGCAGCGTGCGTCAGCCAAACCGCGGTCGGCGGCTCCGCAACCAAAGGTTGCAAAAACTCGCGCAACCCCGCCAGACTCGCTTTCACCAGATTGCCACAATAACGAGCGAAATCATCTGCCGTCTGGAGCAACGTTTGATACCAATGCGTCGATCGAATGATTAACTCGACCCGCGGCTCCTGGCGGAGGCTCTCCATCGCCGAGTCGAGTTGCTCAAAAAGGGCCTGCTCCGTGGCGGCGGAGTCCCGAGGATCTCGTCGGCAAACGCGGACACAGCGATCGGCGATCCCGGCCAGTAGCCAGTTTTTCCAAGTCCGGGTATTCAGCCGCGGCAAGGGGGCCGTGCTAAGCAAGCGTGCTTGAGTCTCTTCAACGAGGACCAACGACACACTCAGGGCGTGAGCGTCGCAGTCGACGATCAAGATCGAGGCCGGACGTCCATCGGGTAAGTCGTAGGTCGCGGCTAGGGCCAGTGGGAGGAGCGCCGAGCCGCGCAGTGGGAACCGGCAACGCTCCATGATCTCGGCCAGAAGGGTGACTTTCGGACTCGTCAGATACGCTGGCAACACCGCTGTGATCGCTGTCGCTGGCGGGCAGGTCGGACGCAGTCGCTGGAACATCTGGGTCAGCAGCTCGGCGGAGGTCAGGCGGTATCGGCCCACCTCCCACCGACGGGGCAAATTCACGTCAGCCAGAAAATCCGCGAGGAACAGGTGGGGCCAACGGCGTTCGACGGCCTGAGCGGCGTGTCCCCATTCGGATGTCCGGCCGGAGAACGCCACCGCGAGTGGGAATTCCTCATGCGGATCATCCAGAATCACGGAGTGTGCGACCCGTTGGCCGTCGCCGGTCATCACCCGTAATCGTGTTGAATTCAGGTCCAACCCCATCAGGGAGTCCGTTCCACGAACTGGTTCCGCGACCTTCCGCGACCAATTGGTCCAGCCCATGACCCACCCTCGATGGTTCCTTACCCTCGCGCTCGACTTCACACCACAGCTTGCTCCGGTTGCGGATCGTATAGGCGGAGCAACAAGTGTTCCTGGCAGTATTGCTGGCAGTCGTTGATCAGGTTTTCCTCGCTCCTTTGCACCAAGTGGAGGAAATACATCCCCACGACGCTTAGAACCAACGCGACCAGAGTGCAGTCGAAGGCGAAATTCAAATGCCGACTCGCGTCGTTCATGAAGACCGTAAGTTCCTCGACGGTCGAACTGGCCATCGAAAACGCCCCGGCCAGACCACGAACCGTTCCGATGAACCCGACGGCTGGAATCGCCCACATCAAGTATTGCACGAGGTACATGCTGCTGACCAAGCGGTACTGCTCG
This sequence comes from uncultured Gemmataceae bacterium, assembly GCA_937922175.1. Taxonomy (GTDB): domain Bacteria; phylum Planctomycetota; class Planctomycetia; order Gemmatales; family Gemmataceae; genus CAKZUU01. The sequence continues at coordinate 25,006 of CAKZUU010000010.1, read as the reverse complement.
ATTTCCGCTTGGGTCCGAACCACTTCCCCCACGTCCGGCGCTGACTTGCTGATGGCGTATTTCCCCAAGGCGATTCGCACCATCGTCGCAAGGATCAGGGGACCGCGCTGGGCGGTCTGCATCTCCAACTTGCGGATGAGCGGTCGCGCGTCCTCGGGCAGGATTCGCGCTCCCTCGTCGGTGGGCAAAAGATCCAAATGAAACGCGGAGCGCTGTCGAGCGACCTCGGCAGCTCGTCGGCCCAGAATCAAACTCGCCCAGGTGAAAAAGCAGTAACAGGTGATCTGCTCCGGTCCAAAAAGCAGCCGGCCCAGTCGCTGCGGCGTCCACTTCCCCTCGGGATCAAGCGAATTTCCCGACGTCTGCGTCCATCGGTGGATCGGATAGCTGATCCCGGCGACCAGGACCAGCGACAGCAGCAACAACGCAATTTCACGCGATGGTTTGTGCGATGAGCGAATGGTCATGCGGCTACCAGGGCTGAGTGCCACCACTTCTCTCAACGTCTCCATTCTCCGGTGCGCCGGGATTCGGATCAAGGGAGAACCGTGTTTTCCGAGGGAAACGCTTCTGGTGATTCGTCCGCTTTTGCGGAAAATTTCGACCGCCTCGCTATATCGTCTAGAAGTCCTCCCGCAGGTGACGACATGCGCCGATGGATGATTTCGGTGGTGCTGATCGCCCTTCCCCCAGGCCAGCCGTTATCGGCGGGGCCCCCGGGGGTGCGTTGGGACGTGCAAGAGATCGGGCGGGATCTGACGATCGGCTACGCCGTCGCTTTGGCGGATCTCAATGATGATGGCCGGGCCGACATCATCGTCGCGGATCAACACCGCTTGCTGTGGTACGAAAACCCGACTTGGAGGCCAAGGCTCATCCTGCAAGGGAAAACCAAACCGGATCATGTCTGTCTCGCGGTTCTCGACGTCGATGGCGATGGCAAGTTGGACATCATCTTGGGCGCGGGATGGCGCCCTTTTAACACGGAGGTCGGCGGCACCCTGCAATGGCTCCGACGACGATCCTCCCTCGACATGGAGTGGGACCTGTACCCAATCGCTGAGGAACCTTCGGTCCACCGGGTGAAAGTGGCGTGGTTGGACGGCCCACGACGACCACCTGCCCTCATTCTCGCTCCCCTGATGGGTCGGCAGAGCACCGCAGCCGGTAACTGGATGGACGGGCGACCGGTCCGCATTTTGGCTTATCGCCTTCCCAAAGATCCTGTCCGTGGTCCGTGGGTGCCGACCGTCCTGAGCGAAGAGCTGCACGTTGTTCACAACGTTGCCGTAGTCCCGGGCGCTTCATCGGACCAACGCCACCGCTTGTTGACGGCCAGCTACGAGGGGGTCAGTGTCATCGAGATCGGCCAGACGGGACAGTGGCGAACGCGGCGCATCGGTTCCGGAAATCAGCAGAACCCCAAAGGCAGTCGAGGTGCCAGCGAGATCAAAGAGGGCAAGTTGAAAAATGGTCGGTCATTCATTGCCACCATCGAACCTTGGCACGGTCATCAGGTGGTGGTTTACACCGAAGAGATCGGCGAAGACCAGTTGCGTCGGCGATTCGTCCTCGACGATCAGTTGCGTTGGGGACATGCCGTCTGGGTCGCGGACTTGGACGGCGACGGAGACGAGGAGTTGATCATCGGAGTTCGAGACCAACTCAATGAACAAGCCCGGAGCGGGGTCCGCATCTACAAATGCCAGGATCGCCACGGCGAAAAATGGATCCGGTATCTCGTTGATCCGGGTGGCGTCGCTGTCGAGGATCTGGCTGCGGCTGATCTGGACGGCGATGGCCGTATCGACATTGTCGCCGTGGGTCGGCAAACGCGAAACATTCGCATCTATTGGAATCGGCCCGACGAATGAAGCGGCCGTCGTCATTCGTCCCCGTGGGTCGACTTTTTTGACGCGAAGTCGGACCGTGGAAGGGCCAAATCGAAAGGCCGCCGCGATTTCTCGCAGCGGCCTGATTCAAGAAGCGTCAGTCGCGAGCGGCCACAAACCTTACCGAGGTTGTGTCGTCTCAAAGACCTGACCGGGTGCGAGTCTCGCCAGCCGATCGGTGGCCCGTTTCGCCGCAGCCGCTTTTTCGTTGGCGTCTTGTCGAGCGGCGATGACGGCCTGGACTGCGGCATCATACGCTTTGCGCGCCTCGAGGACCCTGACTGCTGCTCGTCGCACCGAGTCTTGCAGGTCGTTGACTTCTGTCTCTAACCGCTTCAACGCCGACCCCTGTTCGGCCATCTGTCGGGTCCGTCTCGCAATGTCGTCGGTCAGAAGTCGCTCCTCGGCGATGAGAGCATTTCGTGCATCCAGGACTTGGTTGCGGAGGCTCTGCTGTCTGGCCAAAGCGTTTTTCCGGGCAGGTAAATCGGCAACTTCGGGAATCCCCGCTAATTCCTCGCGGAAGACCTTGAGGGTCACCTCGATCTGCTCTGCCCGTTGCTCTGCTGTCTTCCACGTCTCATGAGCCGTTGTCCGTCGTCGGGTCGCATCTGCCATTGTCCGAGTGAGCCGTTGGACCTGGGTGTCGGCTTGTTGCAACGTCGCGAGAGCTTGAGTCAAGGGCCTCTCTGCTTGTTGGACAACCGTCGCCACTCGTTCGGACAGTTCATTGAACAATCGCCCACTGTCCCGGATCAAGCCGTCCCGAATTTCTTTGGCTCGTTGTTCCACTCGAGTCGCCTCCTCCAGAGTTCGACGGGCTTTGACCAGCGCCATTTCCGCAGACGCTTGGACTTCAAGAGCTTTTTGCATGGCTTTTTTGGCTGACTCCAATTCAGCGACGGCCCGGGCTGCCGCCTCAACGCGAGCCAGAGCCTGCCGCTCGTGCTCCTCTCGCTGGGTCCGAGAGACTTTGAGGGTGTCGGTTAAGATCGCCTCGATGGAGCGACCGACGTCCGGGTCTGCCGTGGTCCATTGAAGTTTCTCGATCAGCCGAGCGACATCACCGAGGTGCTTGTGGATGCGGTCGGTGATGTCGCGTTGTTCCTGAGCGACCGTCAAGGCAGCGGTGGCGGCCTGGGACTTTTCCCCAGCGTCCTTCTCGGCATCGGCAACCCGTCGTCGAGCGTCGGCGAGGTGGGTCTCGGCTTGGGAAAGCTTTTGACGAGCCAAATTCAGCGCTTCCTTCGCTGCTCGCCAACGGGTTTCCGCCTCGGCGACTTGCCGCTCTGTCGTTGTCTTTACCTGATTCGACACTTTTTCGAGGGCGGCGAGGACGGGGGCGACCCGAGATCGCTCTTGATCCACGAGATTTTGAGCGTCAGCGACCTGTCGACGGGCCAAGTCGAGCTTGGCGCTGACCTCGGATCGAATCCGATCGGCGTCAGCTTTCGCCTGTTGGGCTTGCTCGATGACAGCTTGGCACTCTCGGGCTTGGGTCTCCAACTCCTGGATTCGGCGTTGCACTTCAGTTTTTTTCACTCCGAGCTTTTCGGCATGGCAAATCGTTTCTTCCAGTCGTTGAATTTGAGCGTCATGCTCGTGCAGTGCTTTTTCCAACCGTTGTCGGCGTTCAATAGTTCGAGAGGCTTGCTCCTGCCGTTCTTTGAGCCGATGCTGATTTTCCACAAACGGGACTTGCCGTTCTTGCCAACTCCGGCGAGCGATCACAAGTTTTTCCTCGGCGATGGCCTGATCGGCAGCGGCAGCGTCCAAGACTTGCTGGGCGCGGTTCTGCGCGGCCAAGGCCTTGTCCAAATTGTTTTGCGCTTCGAGTGCTTGGGCGGATCGGGTTTCTGCCTCAGCACGGGCGGCTTGGTAGCTGCGATACCAGCTGGCCAGAGGCATGGCTGACACCGAACGGCCATGGCTCGGTCCAAAAATACCCAAGACCGCTCCGCAGATACTCAAACAGAAGGTCAGTCGGCGAAGAATGAGGCGCGACATGGATGAATCTCCTCGAAGGACAAAAGGGTTCCGCACTCTTCCGGCGTGGGCGGCTGACGATTGTCCGGCTCTGCACCAACGAGACCTGCGCGACGAGGGCGATTGGGGAGGGGCGTCGAATTGAGGTGAACGACAGGGGAACATGTTCGGACTTCTGAAAGTGGGAAGAATGTCTGCGTTGGCGGGAACTAGAAAAAGATTACCGCCGATTTGCGAGAATTCGGGGAAGAAGTGAGCCTATTTCAGCCACGCCTCGGCCGCAGCGGTGGTGGAAGCGTCATCATTGTCATTCAGGGCCGCCAGGTTGTGGCGGATGCGGCGGAAAGCGATCTTGAGGAAGTGACGACCCGCGACGACATCGCGGTCCTTGTGGGCCGGACGGCCGTTGCTTCTTTGCAATAAATGCTCCAATCGACTCAATGCGCAACTGGCGGCATAAAGATCGCAGGCCGCATCCGCCAATCTCTCGTGCTGATATTGACTGGTGAGGAAAACCTCGATGCGTTTACTTTTTCGCAGAACCCATTGCACCGCCAGACCGAATTCGCGGACCAATCCGGCGAGGACTCGTGCTTCCCGAGTGAGTTCGCGACATTGAACCGGGACTTGCGGAGTCACGAGGCGGGAGGCGATTTGCTCGCGGCCAAATTCGAGAAGGGTGCCGACATGATTCCAAGGACGCTTCAGGGCATCGAGCACCTTCAAAAATCCCTCACCCACCGCCTTGGATCCGACAACGGCGATGAAAGCACGTAGAACGTCGTTGGCTCCCTCACCGATCTGATTCAAGCGAGCGTCCCGCATCATCCGCTCGATCGGCTCGTCGGTGAAAAAGCCTCGTCCGCCGTAAATCTGCAACGTGTCGTTGACGATGGTCCAAAGATGCTCGGTGCTCCAGACTTTCAGCATGGCTGTCTCGAGCATGTAGTCTTCGTTTCCGGAGTCGATAAAGGCGGCACACTGGGTCGTGGTCGCCTCCATTGCAAAGGCATGGGCGGCCATGAAGGCGATTTTCTTCTTGACCAACTCGAATTCGGCTAAAGGTTGCTTGAACTGGATTCGTGTCTTGGCATGATCGATCGCCAAGCGTAAGCAGGTCTTGGCGACCCCCGTGCAACTGGCGCCGAAAGTTGTGCGGCCGAAATCGAGCACCGTCAGCGCGATGCGCAAACCTTTGCCCACTTGACCTAAGACATTCTCCGCTGGCACTCGCATGTCTTTGAACGCTAAGCGGGCGGTCGCGGTGCCTCGGATTCCGACTTTAGGCATTCTGGCTTCGACAACGTGAAACCCCGGCATGTCGGGCGTGACGAGAAAAGCGGTCACTTTCCATTCATCGGTCCCGGGGAAGGGCGTTCGAGCCATCACGGTCAGGACGTCCGCGATTCCGCCACTGGTGATGTAACGCTTCTCGCCGTTGAGGATGTAGCTGGAGCCGTCGGGTGAGGGGATCGCCGTCGTTTGAACATTGCCGGCGTCCGAACCGGCTTGCGGTTCGGTTAGGGCGAATGCAGCGATCTTGCGACCCGTGACGAGGTCAGGCAACCATCGTTGTTGCTGTTCTTTCGTCCCGAAGAGCAACAACGCGCGAATTCCGATGGAATGGTGCGCGTTCACGAAGACCGCCGTCGAGGCGTCGTGGCCGCCAATGACCTCCATCACCTTGCAATATTGTTGCTGCCCAAAGCCACGCCCGCCGAATTCCTTCGGGGCGGTCATTCCCAAAACGCCGAGACGCCCCAGACCGTCGATGACCGAACGGGGGATGTCGGCATTTCGGTCGATGGCAGCGGCATCGATGTGCTCCTCGCAAAAGGCGCGGACCTGTTCGACCGCCTCGTCAGCTTGTCGTTGCTGTTCCGGCGGCAAAGTAGGGTAGGGGAACAGCAACTCGCCTTGAAACCGACCGAAAAACAGCGACTTGGCAAAGCCGAGCGCCTCAGGACCGGCCAACATTTCCTCGACCTGCTTTTTCTGTTGTTGAATTTCGGCGGCGGTCAGAGCCATGATTCACCTTCGATCGGTACAATAACCGGACACTTTTATGATAGGCATGCACATAGGAGAAATCTTATGCGGACGGCGTGGATCCTGGGATGGGTGCTGTTGAGTGGAAGTGTCGCCGCAACCGCCGAACCCGGGTACAAGGCCGGCGTCGCTCGAGTGGTGATCACGCCGCGCGAACCGATGTGGCTGGCGGGTTATGCCGCGCGAAATCATCCCGCCGAGGGAAAGGAACACGACCTTTACGCCAAGGCTCTTGCCCTCGAAGGGCCGGACGGACGCGGCGTCGTGCTGTTGACGACCGATTTGCTAGGCCTCTCCCGCAATGTCTCAACAGAGGTGGCACGTCGAGTCGAGAGGGCGACGGGGCTCTCTCGCGACCGAATGATGTTCACGTCGTCTCATACTCATTGCGGCCCTGCCATCGTGGACAACCTTGTGGGGATGTACCCCATGCCGGAAGAGATGCTCCGCAAAGGACATGACTACACGGAGCAGCTCAAAAACCAGCTCGTCGAGGTCATCATCCATGCTTGGCAGAATCGACGACCGGCCCTTCTCCGTCACGGTCAGGGCACAGCTCGATTCGCGGTCAATCGCCGAAAGGCGACGCCGCAAGGGATCGTCGGAGGGGCCAATCCCGACGGGCCGGTCGATCACGACGTTCCGGTGCTGAGTGTTGCTGATCATGACGGTCGTCGACTGGCGGTCGTGTTTGGCTATGCGTGCCACAACACGACTCTCCAGTACTACAAGTGGTGCGGCGACTACGCGGGATTCGCCCAAATCGAATTGGAGGAGCGAAACCCGGGAATGGTGGCGATGTTTTGGGCGGGTTGTGGCGGCGACATCAATCCGCTGCCGCGAAGCACCGTCGAACTGTGCCGCAAGTATGGCAAGGAACTCGCCGTGGCGGTTCACGAAGTCTTGAGTTCGCCCATGACCGAAATCCGGGGGCCGATCGTGACTCGCTACGAAGAGATCGTGCTGCCCTTTGCATCTCTGCCAACGATTGAACGATTACGGGCCGAAGCAAAGGATTCGTACCCCGCCCGCCGGCATCGGGCTCAGCGTTATCTACAGATGTTGGCCGAGGGCAAACCGATCCCTACCGAGTATCCGCATTATCCCGTGCAAGTGTGGCAACTCGGCGAAGTTTGCTGGATTGCTCTGGGGGGTGAGGTCGTCGTGGATTACTCTTTGCGGTTGAAGAAGGAATTGGGGCAATCCACCCCGGTATGGGTCACCGCCTATGCCAATGATGTGATGGCCTATATTCCCTCGGAGCGTGTTTTGGCCGAGGGCGGTTATGAAGGTGCGACTTCCATGGTCGAGTACGGCTTACCCTCGAAATGGAAGACCGGCATCGAGCAAAAAATCGTCGATACTGTGCGGCGTCTCAGCCGAGCTAAATTAACCAGCCCCTGACGACGTCTCACGCCACATACGCCTCGTGGATTCGATCACGTTGGAGGCTTAGGAGGTTGGGACTCCGGAATGACCGGCAGGACTTCTAATTCGTCGTCGATTGCGGTGACCTCGGGAATCGCGGTTTGGACGGCTTGGATGACTTCGGGAATGGCCGCTTCCTTCTCCGGGTGGAGGGAGTCGTCGGAAGCAACCCCGCGGCTGGGTTTCTCCGTGACCGGTTTTGCCAATGGAGTATGAGTGGCAAAGGCAGATTTCAGAAGGCCTCTGGTTTGATCGACAATCTGACTCCATAGTTGACCGGCGGTGATGGGAGTCGCCATGGTGGGAGCGACCGGAACCGCACTCCGAGTGCCGGGCCAACGTTTGAGAAGCTCATTGAAATCCGCCGGGCGTTCTCGTGGGTCGTCGTTGGTGCAATCGTCGAGCAGATTTCGCCAAGCGGGAGTGAGTCTGTCGAAATGTTTGGCCTTAGGATACGGTGTGCCGAACAAGGCGAAATAACACGTCCGAGCAAAGCCAAACACGTCACTGGCGCGGTCCACGGGGACGCCTGGCATTTTGCCCATCTGCTCGGGCGCGGCATAGTCGATGGTCCCCGCGATACTCCGCCCCCTCAGAGACTCCGACGCGGTTGAGCCGACCATAAGGTCCCGATGCACAGCCAACCCAAAGTCGATGAGTTTGGTGAGCCAGTTCTTGCCTTCGCGTCGGACGAGAATGTTTCCGGGTTTCACGTCTCGGTGCAAGATGCCATGTTCATGGGCGGCTCGAAGTCCCTCGGCCCATTGTCGCGCGAGGTCGATGAGGTCGGCCTCGGATAAACAGCCGTGAGAGCCAATGTACGCCTCGAGGGACTCGCTCTCGAAGTAATCCATCTCGATGTACGCCCGGGACTGCTCGTCGTCGGCGAAATCACAGTCCCTTAAACCGATGATGTTCGGGTGAGCGATCTGGCGTAAAGCACGGGCTTCGTTGAAAATATCCGTTAAGTCGCGCTCGAGATCCTCGGAATTCAACGTCTTCACCACGACGAGGACGTCGATGCGGGTGTGTCGGCAAAGAAACGCGACACCGAAACCGCCCGCACCGAGAATGCGTTCAGGGCGATATTTTCGCCAGGGGAATGGCTCGAAGCGAGGCCGATCGAGCTGAACGGCACGGTTCAAGGAATCCAACGCCGCGATCCAATCGCGACGTTCGAGACAGGCCCGGTACGCATTGTAATGGGCCTCCGCGCGAGCTTCGGTGTCGTGAACGACTTGCGCCACCTCCATAAAGTCATGTTGGGCTGGCTGAAAATCGCCCGCCGCCACTTGAAGCATGCCCACGGCATTCAGCAGAGCGGGCATGTCCTGTCGCTGATCCTCCGGTAACGACCGAATCCGCTTGACAAGCTCCCGGACGAGACGTTTCTCCACATCTCCTCGGATCGAGAGACTGTCCCTGGGTCGAAGATTTCGATGCATCAAGTCCAGGCGTCGCTGAAGATCAATGACGGCTTGGTAAAGTTCCTCATGTCGGCCGGCTTGCCGTTGCTGTTCCTGGCGCACATCCAGAACGGTGCTGTGGATCTCCCAGACTCCCGCTTGCAATTCGTCCAGCAGATTCTCCAGTCGGTCGCCGTATTGGGTGAGCAGTCCCTGGATCGCCTCAAATTGATGTTGCTGCTCGTGTTGAATGGATTCCAGTTGCGAGAACGCGAGACTCTGGAATAGTTCACGATCTTCCTCGACGGCACGACGGAAGAAAAATCGGACGGAGGCGGTCAGCAATGTTTGATCTGAGCAGGGCTGCAAATCAATCAACTCGGCCAGGTGCGTGTAGCCCGCGTGTCGCAACGCCTCGCTGACACGTAGGAGGATCTTTTTTTCCGCGTTGAGCCACGATTGGGTTTCCCGAAACTGGAGGAGTTGGCCCGCGTTCTCGGCGAGCCGCGCCGGGTCGAGCCGGTCGTGATCGAGCAGCCCCTGCTTTTGCGCTGAGCGCAACTCCGCAACGCATTGGCGACAAAAGCGCGTGGGGTCAGCTTGGGGCAATTGCAACGCTTGGAAATACGCTTGTAGTTCACGTCGTAACGCCTTCTCATCCGCGCTCGTCAGCACCGTTCGACACCGTTGCCAGAACGAGTCGCCAGCCAACGCCATTTCCAAGGTCCGCCACGCCCGTTGGTTGGCCCGTCGCAGCGCGGTGACCAATCGAGAACCTTGGGAACCGAATCGACTGCGAAGCAGGTCGACCATGGTCTGAATCGCGAGACCACCGGAATCGATCCCTCCCACACCGGCAGTACCGAAGACCAGACTGCTCACTGCCAAAGTCGACAACCCCAACATGATATCCATTGGTCGGCCCCCTGGTACATTGGCTGGGATCATCATATCATCTCGCGTCGTGACCGTGCGGCTCGCCGTGGCGGCAAGCCGCTATAATTCGCACAAGCCCAACGAGCGGGCGAACCACGGCAAACAACAGCGGAATCAGCCTTAGCCCATGCATCCGATTTCCATTCCCTGCAGTCATTGTGGACGGATCGTCGAGACTTCAGCGGCAATTGCGGGTCAGACGATTGCTTGTCCTGAATGCGGTGCGTCGATTCAGGTCCCGGAATCGCGGTCGGCGTTGGAGCCGACTTCGGTTGAGGAAACTTTCTCGAACGAGCCTCCGCCGCCAATGATGTTGGCTCCAGAGGATTGGCCGACCGCGACGACCGTGGAACATCCTCAAGCGGAACCGCCCTTGCCTGACTGGGTCGCCTCCCAAGTGGCGCACGCGCCTGCCTCGTCATCGGCGAGACAGCCCAGGAACGTGTCCCCTTCGCCCACACCATCCAGCCGATGGCCCGGTCTGTTGTTGAGCATCCTGGTCCCCTATTCGCTCAGCATGACATTCATCGCCGGTTGGTTGTACTTCCGGAATCAACAACAGGCAGCGGCGGAACATCCTTTGGCCAACATACCGGACATTCTCGGCGAATACGAACCTGCACGACGCATGCAGCTTGGCCGACGCTTGGAGCGATTACCGCCCGTCGATGCTCCTCTTCCGCCGGGCTTAATCGTGCGATTGGGAGAAACGCTCACCGTTGGAGACCTGGAGGTCACGCCCGAAGCCGTCGAGCAGCGACGGATCGACATCCGTACCGTGTTTCAAAGCGGAGAGGTGTCGTCGACCCGTGCAACGCGGGAATCGTTGGTGATGCGTCTACGCTTGAAAAACCTCTCTCGAGATATTTGGTTTCATCCGACGGACCCAGCTTTCGACCGCCGATATCAGCCCCGGCGTGGCATTCCGAGGCCGTACACTCAATTGATCGCCGACGGCTACCATGCCTACGGCGGGGCGATCGACTGGCGGGGCCATTCGGGGCGTTCGACATTTCGCCGCGTCTTCGTCGTGGGACAGGATGAAGACGACCAGCCGTTGGCCCCCGGCGCCGAACGTCGCACGGTCGTTTGCACCGATCCGATGGACGAGCAAGTTCTGCGTTCGGTGAAAGCTCATTCCGGACCGGAACCGATCGTTTGGCGCGTGCTGCTTCGCCGGGGGTTAATTCCGTTTGAGGGTCGAGAATGGTCCGTCTGCGCGGTCGTCGGGGTGACGTTCGATGCATCCGAGGTACGAGTCGGCAGAAATTGAGCAACGAGAGGAAAATCAACATCGTCAGGAATCGGCATCGGGTAGGGTCGGCTGTGGGCTGGCGTGTTTCAAATCTACGGTTGTCGGTCGATGCTCCGCAAGCCGAGCTACCTTTACGTCTCGCCGCCGCCGTTGGGATACGTCCCGATGAGTTGCGCTCGTGGCGCATCTTAAGAAAGAGCTTGGACGTGCGGGATAAAGGGCACATCCAATTCGTGTATAGTCTGGAAGTCGCTCTCCGTGATGAACGCACGGGCTTGGGCCGGACCACGGGTGGAGTGACGGTTGAACCTTATAAGGAGGAGCCATTTGTCCTGCCCCCACCGGGAGATCGTCCGCTCCAGCATCGCCCGATCGTCGTCGGGTCAGGCCCCGGGGGGCTGGCAGCCGCGTACTTTTTGGCCGCTGAAGGCTATCGTCCGTTGCTGTTGGAGCGTGGACCTCCCGTCACCCAACGAATCCGCGATGTCAAGCGATTCGACGACGGTGGGCCGTTTTCGCCGGAGAGCAATTACCTGTTCGGCGAAGGGGGCGCCGGGACATTCAGCGACGGGAAATTGACCTGCCGGCTCTCCGGACCCGACGTTCATCGCATCCTGGAGTTGTTTGCCGAGTGCAAGGGAAAACCGGGCATCCTGTATGAACACCGCCCGCACTTGGGGAGCAATCGCTTGCCCGCCGTCATCAAAGCTTGGCGTCAACGAATCCAGGATTTCGGCGGCGAGGTCCGCTTTCATTGCCGAATGGAAGACCTCGTTTGGTCGGACGGACGCATTCGTGGAGTCCAAACGACCTCGGGCTGGCTCCCCGCCCAGATCGTGGTCCTGGCCATTGGCCACAGCGCCCGCGACACTTATGCCATGCTGCATCGCCGGGGCGTGCCGATGGTCCGCAAACCATTTCAATTTGGCGTTCGGGTCGAACACCCACAAGAGTTGGTCAATCGTGTCCAATACGGGACGGCACGCCTGGAGACACTTCTCGGCTCGGCTGATTATTCACTCGTCGCTCATGGGAAGCATGATGTCTTCACGTTTTGCATGTGTGCCGGGGGATATATCATCCCGAGTGTCTCGGAAGCGGGGTATTTTTGCACGAATGGGATGAGCCTGTCGAAGCGGGACTCTCCGTGGGCCAATAGCGGCTTGGTCGTGACGATCCCGATTGAGGCGTTTCCGAGTGACCACCCCCTGTCGGGCGTGGAATTGCAGCGGCAATACGAACGTCGTGCCTTTGAGATCGGCCGAGGAGAGTATCGTTGTCCCGTGCAGCGGGCCTCGGATTTTCTCGAACGTCGGCGATCACGGGAAGTTCCGGCGGTGAGTTATCCCCGCGGGGCTGTCGCCGCGAATCTGGAGGAAGTGCTGCCGCCCCTTGTGGTCGAAGCCCTGCGTCAGGGCTTGCCGATCCTGGATCACCGTTGGCGGGGCCGATTTTTGCCGGAAGCTGTCTTGGCCGGTCCTGAGGCTCGAGGCAGCGCACCGGTTCGTCTGGTCCGCGATCCAGAGAATCGGATGTCCCCGGGGATCGATGGGCTTTATCCTGTGGGCGAAGGGGCCGGCTACGCCGGGGGCATCGTCAGCGCTGCCGTCGATGGCCTGCGTACCGCCAAAGCGATCATGGCGCGATACGCCCCGCTGGGTTGATCTCTTTTCCCGTCTCACTTTTGTGGTCGGGCCCGCCGCCAACGGACGTAGCGCGGCAACCAAAACAGGTACATGCCGCTGAACCACAAAAACAGCAGAAGCACGCCAGCTGGGAAAAAGACCCACAGCTTGGCCGATTCGTGAAACCACGATCCGTCATGCATGGATTCGATGATGTCGGATCGACGGAAGGCGACTTGGAGAATCTCCGCGCTGGCCGCATCGAGTTGGATTTCCCATTGATTTCGGGCGGTCACCTTCATCAAACCCCGAGATGGGCGGACATCAATTCGAGCGACATCGGCCCAGGATCGAATCTCTGCTTCGGGAACGGTTTGGCAGACCCGGAAAACTTGCTCGAACGACACTTGCGGTTGCTCGCTTTTGCCTCGTTTCTCGGGGGGCTGCACCCAACTCCAGTGCTTTTTTACCTGGAGCAATAGCCCGGTCGTCATCATGACGAACCCCGGCAGGGCGACAATGATGGCTGCCCAATAATGCCCTCGGCGTGTTAACAATTGCCATTTCATCGAAGCAATCCGTGGATATAGCAGTCCCTACCGCTGCGTTCATAACAAACGTCTTGAAGTTGGATGGCGCTGGTCATCGTGGGAAGCCCAAGACCCAACAGGGCGGACGGTCCGCTTCCGCCGATCAGTTTCGGCGCTACGAAGACATGAACTTCATCGATCAGACGAGCATCGAAGAACGCTCCCAAGACTTGCGCTCCTCCTTCGACGAGCACATTCGTGAAACCTCGGCACGCGAGTTCGGCGAGCAGATCGGCGATGGACTCCGCCGAGAGAATCTCCACGCCTTGGGGGAAATGTCGAATACGCTCGGCCAGGTGAGGACCCGCAAGCCACACCGGTGCCTGATCCAAAGTCTGCCACAGCCGACACGTCGGGGGGAGATCGCCCTGGCGCGTGAGGACCAAACGGGTCGGGATTCGTGGCCCCGGTGGGCGGACCGTCAACAACGGGTCGTCGGCACGAACGGTCCCCGCGCCGACGATGATCGCGTCCATCAAGCCGCGCAGGGCGTGAACCTTTCGCCGCGATTCGTCGCCGCTGATCCATCGAGAATCGCCCTGATGGGTGGCCAACTTTCCATCCAGCGTCATCGCCCATTTGGCATGGACGTAGGGGCGAGCTTTTTCAAGACGGGTCAAGTAGGGTGCGTTGAGCCGGCGGGCTTCGGCTTGGTGCAATCCCACCTCGATTTCGATTCCGGCTGATCGCAGTTGCTCGAGACCTTGCCCGGCGACTTGGGGAAATGGATCCGGCATCGCGGCGACGACTCGCTTGATTCCGGCCGCGATCACCGCCTCGGTGCACGGGGGGGTCTTGCCGTGGTGGCAGCATGGCTCCAGAGTGACATAGAGTGTGGCGCTTCGGGCCAAATGACCGGCCTGCCGGAGCGCGTTGATCTCGGCATGAGGTCCACCATAGACTTCGTGCCAGCCCTCGCCGACGACCCGGCCATCGCGCACGATGACGGCGCCGACCATCGGGTTCGGTTCGACCCATCCCCGACCCCGCTCCGCTAATTCCAACGCCCGCCGCATCCAATCGGAATCGCTCAAACCCGGCTCTCGCGCTTCCCCGTTTTCCCGAGTCACTCTGGATGAAACTTCTCGATTGCCTTGTATTCTACCCGTGTTTTCCTTTGTCGTGAGACGATCATGAATGCCAGCCAACTGAAAGGTCGAACGATTGCTTTTGCTGCTTCGGGTGGTCTGGATAGTTGCACCATTACCCGATGGCTGAGCGAACAGGGCGTGCGGGTGGTCTGTTTTTCGGCCGATCTGGCTCAGCCGGACGAAGTCGATTTCGATGAAATCCGCCAGCGGATGTTGGCTTGCGGTGCCGTTGACTTCGTTCGCATGGACCTGCGCGAGGCCATTGCCGAGGCAGGGATCGAATTGATTCAGACCCAGGCAACTTACGAGGGTCGCTATTGGAACACCACCGGCATCGCCCGGCACGTTCTCGTTGCCGGCATGATTCCTTTGATGCGGCAGCGGGGGCTGAAGATCCTCAGCCATGGCGCTACCGGTCGAGGGAACGACCAGGTGCGCTTCCAATTGTGCACCAACATGCTCGCACCGGAAATCGAAGTTTATGCTCCCTGGCGCGATTCGGAATTCCTCGCCCGTTTCCGTGGACGCAGCGAGATGATCGACTACTGTCTGTCGCATCGATTGCCCATCAAGGCGACGAAGGATTCGCCGTATTCGACCGACGCCAACCTGTTGGGGCTGACGCACGAGGCGGGCCGGCTCGAATCCTTGGACACGCCTCCGGGATTTATCACCCCAGGCATGGGAGTTCATCCGGAACAAGCGCCGGATACCTCCGAACGGGTGACCATTCGGTTCGAGAAAGGTCGGCCGGTGGCCATCAACGGCGAGCCAACCGACGCCTTCCGTGCGCTGTCGAAGGCGAACCAACTGGGGGGGCGGCACGGGGTCGGCATCGGCTATCATCTGGTCGAAAACCGTTTCGTGGGGATCAAATCCCGGGGCGTCTACGAAGCTCCGGGGATGGAGTTGCTGGGTAGCTGCTATGGTTATTTGCTCCAACTGATTCTCGATCGTCGCGCCCGAGAGGTTTTTGACCATCTGTCGGTTGTGATGGCGAAGCAGATTTACCAAGGTTATGGCTTCGATTTCGCTTCGCGCATGATCCGTGAAGCGATTCACCAAGTGACAGAACTAGTCACGGGCACGATCACGGTGTCGCTGTACAAAGGCCGGGTCATCTTCGACTCGGCGGCCGAAGTTCCCCACTCGCTTTATTCGGAGGCCAATGCCTCGATGGAAGCGATTGGCGTGTTCGACCATGCCGACAGCGAGGGGTTCGTGCGTGTTTTGCAGGTGAGTGCCCGAGCCTTGGCTGCCGCTGAGCAGGTCAAGGCATCGGCCGTTCGCTGGGGATGAGCCGGTCGATGCCCTGACGGCCACGGAGGGGGGCCCGTTCCTCGTGTCGGGGTTGCCCGGGTGCCCTTCGAGGGGCGGTTTCCTCAGTCATTTCCGCTGCCGCCGTTCGCGGGACGTTGACTTGGTTGTTGACTTCGGCGTTCTCGCGGGAGCAGCTCGGGGAGATTAGCCACACGCATGGCGGCCACGGCCATCACCTGCGTGCCCTGGATCAAGTTCGCCTCGATCACTTTGTCGACCGTATCGGTCTGGGTGTGATGGGTGAGGCGGTATTCGTGCGGCTCCTGATAACAGGCGAATCCCGGGACGCCGACGCGCTCAAACGACTGATGGTCGGTCCCGCCGACGGATCGAGTCGAGATGCTATGAACACCGATCTCCTTGAGTGATTCCAGTTCTCGTTCGAAGATCGGTTTGAGCACTTCCCGGCCTTGCAGGCCGATACTGATGACTTTACCCGTCCCTGTATCGTGGACCAGCGCCATGGAACATCGGGCCATTTTGTCCTTGTGCCGCTCGACGAATTGGCGTGAGCCGTGTAACCCCTGCTCTTCACCGCTGAACAGCACGAACTTGATCGTGCGTTTGGGTTTGACGCCACAGCGGGCCAACACTCGAGCGGTTTCGAGAACGACGCACGTGCCGGTCCCGTTGTCGGTCGCCCCCTGGGCCAGGTCCCAGGAATCCAGATGCGCACCGACGACGACGAATTCGTCGGGTTTCTCACTGCCTCGGATTTCGCCCACGGTGTTGTAAACGGTGATGGGACCCGGCAGAAAACGGTTGTTTACCTCCAGTTCCACCTTGGTGACGGCGGGTTCAGGGCGACTGGCCAACCGCCACAACAAGCGGTAATGCTCGTGGGCAATGAACAGTGTGGTCACACCATCTTGTTCTTCGGCTCGCTCACGACCACGCCAACTTCCGGTCGTCACCAGCAATCCGTGGGGTTTGCCCGCATCTTGCAGCACGGCCGCGACACCCTCAGTCTTGAGGAAGTCGCGGATCTCTTGCGTGAGTCGTTGCATCTCGCCGAAATTGCCACGGGGGGGCGGTTGATCGCCCGACATGGGCCGATTCTCCGTTCGTGGTGCGTCTCCCCCGCCCATGGGTCGGTTGCCCATGGGCTGACGAGGAATGCCATAGGGGCCAAGATTCGGGTCGATCGGTGTTGTGATGGGCGGGATCGTTCGCGGCTCACCTCTGAGGACGATAGCATTTTTGAGCTTCCCTTTATACTGAGCCAGATCTTCTCGCTTCGACACTTGAAGGATGACGACGGGACCGACAATCTTGCCTTTGGTCCCAGGCGTCCATCCAGCAGCGGCGATGAGAAGATTGATCTGAATCGGAGGATCGACGATCCGCAGGCTTGCCGGCCCCCGCTCCCAACCAACGGGAATTTCCCAGGGCTCGAGACGGACATTTTCCAACCCATATGACCTCATCCGTTCGGCTGTCCATTCGTTGGCACGCTTCAGATTTTCGGATCCTGTCAGACGTGGGCCGATCATATCGCACAAATAGGTAATGTTGGCGAGGATTTCGGAGTTGTTCTTCGCCTCAGCCATGATCTTTTGATCCAGAGCCTTGGCATCGGCGGCAACGGCCGCCGCCGGTTCGCGATTGTCGCTCCGAAGCGTCGGAACGGACAGGAGCACCCAAGCGCAACAAAAACAAATCAGAGCAAGTCGCGATCTCATGACAACCTCACCAGGGCGGAATCCCGACAGGAGTTGCGGATATAAACCCAGTTTCAGGGCTGAGGTTGCGGCTGCCGACGAAAACCTCGGCAGCCGCGATACAAGTACCGTGCGTCGGCGGGAAGGGGCTTACCGTTTCGGGTAGGGCGGAACGGGCGGCAGATTGAACTCCTTGGTTTTGAGCTCTTCGAGCAGATGTTGGACGGCGTAGTTCAATTGTTGATCGTCGCCGGCCCACTCTTTTGCGGGATCGTTATCGACCACCTCGTCGGGGTCCACGCCGTACCCTTCAATGATCCACGTTTTGCCATCGAGACTGTACCGGGAAA
Organism: uncultured Gemmataceae bacterium; assembly: GCA_937922175.1. Lineage (GTDB taxonomy): Bacteria > Planctomycetota > Planctomycetia > Gemmatales > Gemmataceae > CAKZUU01. The sequence continues at coordinate 7,417 of CAKZUU010000010.1, read as the reverse complement.
ATTCGGGCCGATTCAGGTAACCGCCATCGAGCAGTGGCAGGGTGCCACGGATGCCGATGACGCCGCCCCAACTGCGTTTGCCGATGAGTTTGCCCAGCCCATAATGGCGGAACTGCCAGGGAAACAAATCGCCGTCGCTGGCAGAAAACTCGTTGATCAGGCAGGCTTTCGGGCCGACAAAGGTCCCGAACGGGATCACCGAGGGTGAGCCATTTCGGTGAATACCCACCATCGCGATTTCCCGCCGCAATCGCTCGATCAACATCGGCGACACGTTTCCGCCGCCGTTGCCCCGCATGTCGATCACCAACGCCTTTTTCCCGAGTTGCGGGTAATAATGTCGGGCAAATTCATTCAGACCATTCTGCAACATGTCGGGAACGTGAAGGTAACCGATCTTGCCGTTCGACATTTTCTCGACTTTGGCAATATTGTTCTGCACCCACTCGTAGTAGTACAGCGGAGCTTCGTCGCGGATCGGTACCACATGAACGGTGCGAGCCCCGGCCAACTCTGGTTTGCTGTTCAAGCTCAGGATCACGTGGCGGTCGGCAGCGTTGACAAGCGATTCATAGATGTTGGCCATCTCGCTGGTCGGTCGACCGTTCACCGCCACGATGTATTCGCCGACCTTGGCATCGACACCGATGTCGGCCAGGGGCGAGCGCGTCACGGGATTCCAGGTTGTCCCCTTCAAGATACGGTCGATGCGGTAGAACTTCGTGTTTGGATCTCGCCGAAGCTCAGCACCAAGCAGGCCCAATGGTAAACGGGGCACCGTCGGTACGTCACCCCCTCCGACGTAGGCATGACCCGCATTCAACTCCGCAATCATCTCGCCGATCACATACGTCAGATCGGCCCGATGATGGACATGAGGCAACAGCACCGCGTATTTTGCTTTCAGGGTTGGCCAATCCACTCCATGCATTCCGGGATCATAGAAGAAGTCGCGCATTTGCCGCCAACATTCCTCGAAGATCTGCTTCCATTCGGCGGCTCGATCCAGCACGACCTCCATCCCGTCGAGTTTCAGTCCTTCGCCGACATTGATTGGTCCCCGCGGCAGGTCAATAATGGCATATTTACCTCCCGACAACACGAGCATCTTCTTTTTGTCGTGGGAGATCTCATAACCGCTCACATTTCCCAGCGACGTCTCTTTCTTGGCCGACATGTCGAAGACGAAGAGTCCATCGCCGCGGCGGTAATACACCAGATTCCCCACGACGTTCAAGTCGCCGTAGTTGGACGGAGGAACCGGTAATTGGACAACACGCTGAGCCAGCCCGTCGGCATCGACACGGACGGCGTGGGCGGGTTCGGCCGGCTTGGCTGGATCTGCGGGCTTGGTCTTATCGCTGGGTGGACTACCTTCCGCGGGTTTGTTCGCTTCGGGTTTCTGCTCAGCGGGTTTGCCCTCTTCGGTCGGCTTGCCCGGTGCGGCGGGCTTCCCGTCGCTGGGTTTCTCCGCCGCCATGGCGACCTCGTCGCTTTTGGGGGCAAACGGATGCGGCGTGTCTTTTCGCAAGGTGAGCAGATAGATCCGCTGCATGTTCTGGTAGATGTGATTGAATTCTGTCTGGCCGTACATCGGGTTGAAGTCGCGGCCGGAGATGAAATACAGGTATTTCCCGTCGTCACTGAACGCCGGTCGGGCAACCGTGTACCAGCCGTCGCTCGCCGCGATGCTCTCCTTCTTCTCGACTGAGTAGAGCATCAGCAGGGGGAACTCTTGCGGTCGAGGCAGGACATAGGCGAGCCATTTCGAGTCGTGCGACCAGACGAAATCATTGATTTCAAAGGCGTTCGACTGCGCCACCAACTGGACGTCGCCGGTCTTGACATCGACATACTGGAGCCGTCCCTTTTTGTCGTTCCAGGCGATCTTGCTGCCGTCGGGCGACCAGTACAACTCGAACTTGTAGGTGTCGCCCCCTTTCGTGATGGGCCGCGACGGGCTGCCTCCGTCTTGTGCGATCAGGTGAATCTCGTCTTCGCCAGTGGCATCGGAGATGAAGGCGATCGTCTTGCCGTCGGGTGACCATTTGGGGCTGCGGTCATGCACTCCCGGTGAGCGGGTCAAGTTGCGTGTCGGCCCGGAGCTGGCCGGCACCGTGAACAAATCGCCCCGTGCACTGAACAGCGCGCGCTTGCCATCCGGAGAAATCTCGTAGGAAGCGACTTGATTTGCGACCGACCTCAGACCGCTGCGGGCCACCGGAAAATCGTCGTTCAGCTCGATCACGACTTTCTCCGCTGTTTCTGTTTTCAGGTCGAAGCGGTAGATGTATCCACCATTCTCGAACACGATCGCGTTGTCCCCCAACGAAGGGAACTTGCAATCGAACTCCTCGAAAAAGGTGTGTTGCTTAACCTCGCGAGTTTTCAGATGGTAAGAGAACAAGTTGAATCGGCTGTTCTTGTCTCGATCGGAGAGGAAATAAATTCGATCGCCGGCCCACATCGGAATGATGTCGCTGGCGGGGCTGGGGGCAATTGCTTCGGTCGTCTTCTTGTTGAAGTCGTGAATCCAGATGTCGTCGGCCATCCCCCCGCGATAACGCTTCCAGGTGCGGAATTCGCGGAAGATGCGGTTGTAGGCGAGCTGGGAGTCGTCGGGCGAATAACTGGCGAAACCACCCCGCGGCAAGGGGACCGGCTCCGGCATCGCACCATCGATCGTCACCGTGTAAAGCGCTCCAATGAAGTCGTTGAACGATCGCATCCGTGAGCGGAAGAGGATCGTTTTGCTGTCATGCTTCCAACCGATGACCATGTTGTTCGGGCCCATCCGATCGGCGACGTCATCGCGGGCCAAGGTCGCGGTCCATGTCAGTCGTTTGGGCACCCCCCCGCTCGCGGGGATGACGTAGACTTCGGTATTGCCGTCGTACTGCCCGCTGAAAGCGATCCATCGACCGTCGGGGCTGAACCGCGGGAAAATCTCCTGTCCGTCGTGGTTGGTGAGTCGCCGGGCCACTCCTCCTTTCGCGGACACGGAGTACAGATTCCCTGCGTGGGTAAAGGCGATCGTGTCGCCGTGGATTGTGGGAAATCGCAGCAGCCGGGCCTCTTCGGCTTGACTCACCGTTGCCGCGACCAAGAAGATCGTTGCCATCGATCCCAAACGCATAGTGACCTCGCAAACGGGATTCCTCAGTCGACGCATCCTGTCCAAACGAATCCGATTTGTTTCTATCTAAGCGCACAAGACGAAGGTTCAACGGGGCTGAGGTGAACCGACGGCTATTCGTCGAGAATGCCGGCTCCGAATTCCGCGTCGGGAGCCAATGTCGTGCTGCTGTCGTAGAGGACCTGGACGGCGGGCGGAGGCTCGGGTAAATCGATCGGTTTGGCCTCTTCCCCCTCCACGACATCGGCCGCCTTGGCCGCTTGAATCATCAGATCGGTGCTCGTCGGATCAACCTTGCGACAAGATTCCGCCAAGCGACGCTCCAAATCGCGGAGCCATTCCCGCCACTCCTCCGCCGTCGTCTCGGGCGGAGTCAGCTCGGCGAATTCGGCGCAGAGCAAGATCAAGCGTAGGAGGTGCCGAAAAATAATTCCCTCTTGCCGTGTCAAATCCCGCTGCTTGACATAGGCATTGAAGTCGCCGCCGAAGCGCAGCAACTCGGCCGCCGACCAGACCGCTTCAGCTTGTACGTCGGTCACTTCGGGGTGCAACGCTTCAAAATACAGTCGGAGTTTTTCCGCGAGCCGCGGGGGACGTTCCTCCCAGGGGATGAACTCTCGGGGTCTCTCCGGGGGATTGTCCCGGTTCTCGTCCGACGACGGCTCGACCGGGGCAGGGATCAAGCCGCGACGGATCAGCTCCGGGTCAAGCCGTTCGCGCTCCAAACGACCGGGTGAGAGATCGCGCGGCACACGGACGCATTTCAACAACGGCCGCGGTAACTCCAACACGCTCTCCAACGCCTGCAACCGTTCCTCGGGGCTAGCGATGCCGAGTTGATCGACCAGAAAGGCACCATACAGGGGGTGCACACTGCGGAAGACGAGAAGACGGTCCAAACGATCGGTGGGGATCGCCCGTTGGATCGGGGCGCGAGCAGCCGGGGCACTGACCTCCGAGGAAGTGTTGTCGGGAGCGGCCGTCGGCGGAGTCGGCGGTTCCAACGTCACATAGCCTCCGGTCTCCAGTGTTTGAAGCATTTGCTCGAGCATCTTTTCGCCGGCGGCGATTCGGGGTTGGTCCAGGAGTCGCTTGCGAATCACCGTGCGAACCTTGTCCACCTCAGGCGAGACTTTTAACAGATACGCCAGCAAACGCCACGGCAACGGACCTTTGCTGTACAGTCGAGCGGGGGGCGAATTCTTCAGCTTCTCAAATTGACCCTCGGTCCAGTACAGCACGTCGTCTCGCTTGGTGGGCTTTTTTCGTTTCAGTTCCTTTTTCATCTTGAGAAGTACGGGATCTTTGGTCGTGTCGGGAATCGCGTCGTACTTCTCCTTCCAGCGCAGCAAGCGGACGTCATCCTCGTGGGCCAAGACATACACAAAGCCTTGCGTGTCGTACTGAGGTCGTCCCGCTCGACCGAAAATTTGATGCAGCGTGCTGGCATCGATGAGTTTCTGCTTGCCCAACGGTCCTTTCGCGAGACTCGTGACGACGACCGATCGAGCCGGCAAGTTGATGCCGGCGGCCAAGGTTTCGGTACAAACGGCCACGCTCAAGAGCTTTTTGATGAATAACTCCTCGACGACGCGGCGGTACTTGGGCAACACCCCCGCATGATGCACCCCCACGCCACGCAACAGCATCTGACGCAGTTTCGGTCCCGCTCCGTGGGTCCAATCGTATCGCTCCAAGATGGCATTGATCTGCCCCCGTTGCCCGCTCCACAATAGGTCGAGACCTTTGAGAGCCTCGGCTACGGTCCAGCATTCGTCGCGGTTGAAACAGAAAACCAAGGCCGGCGTCTTCCGTGTCGCCTCGTCCCCTTTCACCATCTCTTCGAGTAACTCGCCCAAGAGTTGATTCGGCACCCAATGATACGTTAACGGGATTTTGCGCTCGCGACTTTCCACCAACTCCAGCTTTCGTTCGTGGCGCGTCTCGAGCCATTGCAGAAACTCAAAAGCGTTGCCGACCGTCGCGGAAAGCAGAAGCAACCGCGTGCGTTTCGGCAGCATGGCCAGCGACAATTCCCAGACGATCCCTCGCTCGGGATCGGCGAAGTGGTGAAATTCGTCCATGACGACAGCGGCGACGTCGTCGAAGGAAAACGCTTCGGGATGGAGCAGGCGATTGAGCAAAATCTCCGCGACGACGATCAGGATGCGGGCCTGGGGATGGACCTTGCGATTGCCTGTGACCAAGCCGATGTCATCGCGGGAGAATCCCCACCGTTCGGCGGCCTCTTGCATCTCCCGGAACTTTTGTTCGGTCAGAGCGATTAGGGGGGTCGTGTAGTAGGCACGAGCTCCGGTGTGCAGGGCTTCGAAGATGGCGGCCTGAGCGATTAACGTCTTGCCGGTGCCGGTCGGCGTACAAACCATGACGCCTTCATCGGCCGCAAACCATGCGAGAAGAGCCTCTTCCTGAACAGGGTAAGGGGGATAAGGGAGTTGGGCGAGATAGCGGTCAAGGATTTCGGAACGTGACAATGTCATCGCATCGCTACCGCAGCGTGGGGGCGGGAACCAGGTGATGGTCGACTGTTCGCCGCGCCGGTCCCTCACCCCACTCTCCGAGCGACCGTCACGCAATCAGGAACGAGAAGTTGGCGAACCGAGTTAGCGCCTCGTCCAGCGCCGGCACGATCAGCTTACGCACTTCGACCGGATCGGTCACTTTCTGGCCGTCTTTGTGAGCATTCAGGACGCCCGTTGTGACCATCTCGACGAGGATATCCGTGAGTTGCGACTTGTCATGCTGGCCGTCCAGGTGCCGCAGAATGTGCCGCTCAAATTCTCCGAGCGTGCCCAATTCGTGTTTGAGATTGGTGGCCGCACGCCCCGTCGAGGCTTGCCGACGGGCCAGCGGCGTCGTCAGAGGCCGTTCGCTCACCTTGGTGAAGACAGGAACCGGCACCTTCCGCAGCTCCACCAACCGATCCACGAGCGACATGTAGAACTGAAGGATCATCCGTCCAATAATTTGCCGGTCGCGATTTTTCGTGATGTCATCGGGGTTGGCCATCAGGGGAGTCAACCGCCGACGTGCCTCAAGACACAACTCTTCGAACTCGATCGACGCCGGATAGCGCTCCACGAGGATCATCATCGCGGTTTTGCACAGGGGGTCGGTGATCTGTACGTTGGCACTCCCCACGGGCATTTTGAACGTCTCCGAGGCGTTCGTCTTGGTGTCGGGTTCTTTATTCTCGGGTTTCAGCGGGCTGGCCACGTGCAAACCAATCAAGCGATCCGGGTTCAGAGCATATTGCGGTTCGTGTTCGGGTCGACAAAGCAGGGTTTGCCGGAACATGCGATTCCGCAGGAAGTCCATGTACTGTTCCATGTAGATGATGTTCGGTGCCAGCCGTTGCAGGACTTGTTCGACCTCTTGGGGATAGTTCCCGGGCACCATCTGCCGGACCATCGACTCGCCCAGGAAGCGCAGGCCGAATTGCTGGGCCCGATCCACAAATTGGTAGAAGTACATCGGAGCGTTGATCTCTTCGAGGTGCTCGTGGTACAGGTACCAATCTTCCGACTGTTTGAGGAACTCGGTTTCCACCTTGAGAAGCGTCGCATAAGGGTTGTTGGCATCGTTGCCGACACTCTTCGCCAGGAAGTCGAGCAAGGCGCGAGCCTGGGCCACACGGGTGGCGGGGTCCTTGAAGCGCAGGGCATGATACCGCATCATGTCGCGGATCATGCCGCGCATATGCCAACCCGGAAGCGTGTTGTAGCTGATGTAGGCGATGCCATTCGGCGTGAGGTGATCGCGAGCGATGCTCAGGATCTTGTCTTGGACCTCAGTAGGCACCCAAGAAAAGACGCCGTGGCAAATAATGTAGTCGAATTTCCCGAACGATGCGTCCACGTCCATAATGCTGGCATGGCGCAACTGCAAGTTGCTGAGGTTCAAGGGCTCCCACAACTGCTTCCCTTGCTCGATCTGGACGCGGGAGAGATCGATGCCGATGAATTCGCTGTTCGGGTACAGCGACGCCATCGGAGCCAGGTTGCCCCCACTCGCGCAACCGAGTTCCAGGACGCGGCATTGATCCGGCGGCACAGGCTTTAAATTGAACAGATGCGCCACCGTTGCCATTCGGTCCGGGTGTGTTTCGGGAAACGAGTAGCTTGCGTAAGGGACCTCATCGTAAGGAGTTCGCATATTCGGGTCGGCCATGACTCTCTCCGCGGAATAAAAGCGACAACTTCCTGCACCTTATAGTGAAAAGCATCAGTGAACACAATTCCGCCTTTCGGCAACCACAAA
>CAKZUU010000009.1 GCA_937922175.1 uncultured Gemmataceae bacterium | reverse complement strand
GCAGACGGTCGGTCGGCCGATGACCTTCGACTTCGCCATTCACGACCCGACCCCGGTGGGTGTCCCGGCCGCTTACGCCGCCGGCAATCTTCGCCTGGCTCGCACGGCGGCCACGACCGGTGTGCTTGGCAGCGGGGGTGGGTCTGGTAGCAGCAGCGACCTCACGGGCGATACCCGCTCCGGCGGTTCTTACGGGCCCTCAAGCACCAATTCCAGTTCGGCGGGGTCCGGGTCCACGGGAACCTCAAGTTCTAACTCCGGCTCCAACTCAGGCAGTCCCCAAGGTCAATAAAGTCGCTCTCACGCCCGGTCTCTTCGACGAACGCCAGGCACTCTTGCTTCGCGTTCGTCGGATTTTTTTCCGCGCGATTCGCGCACTAAACTTGCGTAGCTTCATCGCGGACTCGGAGACGTTGCACCATGAGGCTACCTCGGCCGCCCCATGAATCCCTCCTGTGGATTTTCGCTCTGTTGTGGTTCCTTGCGCCTCAGCCGCTCCATGCCCATCGGCCCAATCGCCCAACGTCGTCGGCGTCGAACCAAGTCGCCACCGTGGTCGTCGCCGAGAAAATCAGTTGGCACGGTTTTGTGCGCTACTGGCGGAACTTCGCCCATCGCACCGACCGCATCGTTCTCATCGTCGGACTCGTTGCAGCGACTGCCTTGTTCATCATCACTCGCGGGAGGTGGCTGAAATAGCTCCTCATCCCGAAGCAGGAACCGGGACACAAGCGACCAGGAGGATCACGCATGTCGAACAAACGGAAAGATAGTCTCGAAGGTTTGGGAGTGCCTGAAGCACCGCCGGCACCCGAAACATTGAAAGAAGCAGGGCTGACCGCCGGGTTCGTGAACGATCTTCTGCTTCGAACTCTCTACGCTCGCGGAGCGATGTTGGGCCGTGACCTCGCCCAGTTCCTCTGCTTACCCTTCAAGGTCATTCGGGATTGTTTGAAATTCCTCAAAGACGAAAAGTGTATCGAGGTCTCCGGCGGCGATCTGGTGGGGGAAGTCAGCTATCGCTTCGTGTTGACCGATCTGGGCCGGCAGCGAGCGCACGAAGCGACGAGACAGTGCGCGTACATTGGCCCTGCCCCGGTCCCATTAGAGGATTACGTCGAGCAGTGTTACCGACAGGCTGTCACGGGGATCAGTTGCACGCCGGAGACCCTCAAGGCCTCGTTTACGCACTTGGTGCTGCGCGAGGAGCTGTTTAATGCCATTGGGCCGGCCATCATTAGCGGCAAGAGTGTGTTCATCTACGGTCCTCCCGGCAACGGGAAGACGGCGATCGCCCGAGCGATTGGCGATTTCATGAATTCGGCGGGTGGAGCCATTTACGTGCCCCACGCCTTTCTCGCCGACCATAGTATCGTGACCGTCTTTGACCCGACACTGCATCAAGTGGACGACCCATCCGGATTGGACTTGCCCGAGGATGCCGACGCTGCCGTCCGCCGGCTGTTGAGCACCGGCAATCTCGACGCTCGGTGGGTTCGCATTCGTCGGCCAGTGATCGTAACGGGCGGCGAGTTGACGCTGAGCATGCTGGATCTGCGGTACAACGCGGACGCCAACTTCTACCAAGCGCCGATCCATTTCAAGGCGAATGGCGGCGTGTTCCTCATCGATGACTTCGGACGGCAAATCGTCAGCCCAAAAGAACTACTCAACCGTTGGATTCTTCCCCTGGAAGACCGACACGATTTTCTCACCTTGGCGAGCGGCAAAAAATTCCAAGTTCCGTTTGAGCAACTCATCATCTTCTCGACCAATCTTGATCCGAAGGATTTGGTGGACGATGCCTTCCTTCGCCGGATTCGGCACAAGGTTCAGATTCTGGCACCCCAACGAGATGTGTACGAAAAGATTTTCAACAACATGTGCCGCAAGCTCGGGATGAACCCGAGCTCGGAGGCGGTGGAATACCTGTACCAGCGTTATTACGAGCAAGGGCGTTGTCCCCGAGCCAGCGACGCGCGCGATTTGTTGGAGATTGTGCAGTCAATTTGTCGATACAGGCGGCAGCCCGTGCATCTCACGCGCGAGTTGATCGCGGAAGCGGCCTCCACGTTCATCGCGGAATTCACGTGATCGGGGAATCGAAAGAAATTTCGGCGCCCTCAACGGTCGATACATTCTCGGACGCCGGGACACCGATGCGGGGAAGACATGGATTGTCGCAAACTGCTCTGGATGGGAAGCCTGGCGCTGGGCAGCCTCATCGGTTGCACCCGCCGCGAAGTCATCAGCACCGATCCGTACAATCCTATGCCAGTGGAAAATTCCGCGGCGTCGAAGTCCATCGGCAAGCGCGGAGGGCGAGTCATCCGCCGCAAGGAACCAGATGATCTGGTGACTCAGGCCGATGGCAAACCGGAGACTCTGGTCAAAATTGCCGAAGTGCAAAGTCAGCTTGCGACCGATGAAAGTCGGCCCGCGGAACAACGGCAAAAAGCTCTGTCATTGGCCAAGCACAACTTTCAACGCGCCATCCAACTCGACAACCGCTACGTGCCAGCTTACCTGGGACTCGGCCGACTATGCAGCATCACCGGTGACCATGCGTCGGCTCTGACCATCTTGGACCAAGGACTGGCCCGGGTACCCAACGACGCCTCGTTGTGGTTCGAGCGAGGCATGGTGCTGGGTCGGCAGCAACGCTTCGACGACGCGATTCAACATCTGATGCGGTCAAGCCAACTCGAGCCTCACAACGTGCAGTACACCAAGAGCGTCGGTCTGATGCTTGCGCGAGCCGGTCGGCCGGACGAAGGCGTTTCCTGGTTGGGCCGCGTGATGCCCGACGCCGAGGCACGGTACAACGTCGGACGAATGATGGAGCATATCGGCCGTCCGGAGGAAGCCCGACGGCAATTTGAGTTGGCCCTGCGAAGCAATCCCAACCATCGCGGAGCGATCGCTGCCTTGGAGCCTCTTTCCGGCGAAACGACCGAACTGGTCCGCCAGCCGACGGTGACAACGACCTCGACGGGCCCCGTCCGGTCTGCCGCCTATGTCGCTCCGCCCTGGGAAATGGCGCCTACGGAACCTTCCAAGATGACGATTTCCGTCGAGCCAACGCTCTCCGATCCGACGATTCAGAGCCGCCAACTGACTCCAACGAGCGAGAAGCGGAAGGCCGTCCGCATTGCGTTCGAGCCGGGCGACTAGCCACACATTGACGGGTCGAGCCGATCCACTTCGTCAGGGCGTCCAGTCCATGTCGGGCGTGACACGGAGGCAAAACTCCGCCAGCAACCGGGCCGCATGGTCCAGATCATCGAGATGGCAGACCTCGACGGGACTGTGCATGTACCGATTGGGGATGCCGATCACGCCGGTCGCGACCCCCTCTCGCGCCAATTGCATGACATTCGCGTCCGTGCCCGTGGGTCGAGGCGATCCTCGAAGCTGCACGGAGATATTCAAGGCTCGGGCTGCTGCCTCCAGACGCTCGAAGACCCGGGGGTTGATATTCGGGCCACGAAACACCGTTGGTCCGGACCCCAGCCGCGTCTCACCCAGTTGTTTCTTCTCGTTGCCGGGGGTGTCCGTGGCATGGCAGACGTCGATCGCAATCCCCACTGTCGGGTGGATACCGTACGCGCTCGTCGTCGCCCCACGCAAGCCGACCTCTTCCTGAACCGTCGAAACGGCAAAGACGTCGATTGCTAATTCCCGACCGTGCAGGAGCCGGAGGGTTTCCATCGCTACCCATAGCCCTACCTTGTCATCCAAACCCGGTGACGAGATCAGACCGGATTGCAGGTTTCGGACCCCCAAGGCGAAGGTCACCGGGTCGCCGGGGCGAACCAACCGCTCGGCATCGTCTTTGTTCTTCGCCCCAATGTCCACCCAAACATCGGTAAATTGGGGGACTTTGTTTCGTTCCTCATTGGTGAGAAGATGCGTTGCCTTACGGGCGATGACTCCAGGGACCGGACCTTCCTGCCCCAGCACGGTCAAATGTTGTCCGAGGAGAATTTGCACATCCCAGCCACCGATCGGCTGAACGTACAGGAAGCCGTCGTTGTCGATGTGCTGAACCATCAAGGCGATCTGGTCGCAATGACCGGCCAGCATGATCCGTGGGGCATCGTTGTTTCCGCGGCGAGACCGCAGCACGGCGATGACGTTCCCGTGGCGATCGGTTCGCACCTCGTCGGCATAGTCACAGGCCCATTGTCGAACGACATCTTGAATCGCCCGCTCAAATCCCGAGGGGCTGGGCGTCTCCAGGAGCTTTTTCAAAAATGCGTACGAAGCTTCGTGCATAACACTCAGGTCCGTAGGGTCAGTCGAAGGACGGATTCAGGGAAACCTGGGCGATCGCATCACACGTTATAGGCCGTCGAGGCCGTCGATCCCCCGCGGCCAGTCCAATTGCTATGGAAGAATTGGCCTCTGGGTCGATCGACCCTTTCATACATGTGGGCCCCGAAGTAATCACGTTGGGCTTGGAGCAAGTTCGCCGGCAGTCGCTCCGTGCGATAACCATCGAAGTAAGCCAAGGCGGAACTAAAGGCGGGCAGGGGAATCCCATGGATCGCGCCTGCTGCGACGACCCGACGCCAAGCCGGCTGGCATCGACTGAGCTCCGCCGCGAAAAATGGGTCCACCAACAGGTTGGGCAGTCGCGGATTCCGGTCAAAAGCCTCTTTGATTCGACCGAGAAAGGCGCTCCGGATGATGCAGCCGCCGCGCCACATCAACGCGACGGAACCCAAAGCGATGCCCCAGTTTTCCGCTTCAGACTGCGCTGCCATCAAGGCGAACCCCTGGGCATAGCTGCAAATCTTACTGGCGTACAAAGCCAGTTCCACCTCGGCAATCAACGACTCGCGATCCAGCGAGGAAGAGCGGGGCGGTCCGGAGAGCACCTTGGACGCGGCCACTCGCTCATCCTTCTGGGCCGCCAGCATGCGAGCGAAGACGGCTTCGGTAATCAGCGTCAGGGGAATGTTGTTATCCAGAGCGCTTTCCACGGTCCACTTTCCCGTGCCTTTTTGCTGGGCCGAATCGAGAATGAGATCGACCATCGGTTGGCCGGTCTCCGGATCGTGGAACCCAAGAATGTCACGGGTGATTTCGATGAGATAACTATCCAACGGTCCGCGATTGAATCGATCGAAAACGGTGCGAAGGTCGTCCGCCCGAAGGCCGAGCAATGCTTGCAGCAGGTGATACGCTTCGCAGATCAACTGCATATCGCCGTATTCGATCCCGTTGTGGACCATTTTGACGAAATGGCCGGCACCATCACGTCCCACCCAGTCGCAGCAGGGCAGATTGCCCTCGACCTTGGCCGCGATGGCCTGAAAAATCGGTCGGATCAGTGGCCAGGCGTCGGGATTGCCGCCCGGCATAATGGAAGGACCTTTCAGGGCCCCCTCTTCACCGCCGGAGACTCCCGTGCCGATGAACAGAATCCCGCGTTCGTGCAATTGCCGCGTCCGACGAGTCGTATCGTTAAAGTGACTGTTGCCTCCATCGATGAGGACATCGCCCGGCTCCAAGAGCGGCAGGATCTGAGCGATCAGGTCATCGACGGGTTGACCCGCTTTCACCATCAGCATGATCCGTCGCGGTCGTTTCAATTGCCCGACAAAATCCGGCAGCGAATGCGCGCCGACGATCCGCTTCCCTCGAGCGCGGCCAGCGAGAAACTCGTCCACTCGCGACGTCGTCCGGTTAAAGACGGCGACGGTGAGGCCCTGGCTCGCCATGTTCAGCACGAGATTTTCGCCCATCACCGCCAAGCCGATCACACCGATGTCCGCCACAGCGCCGCTCATCGTCGAGGCTCCTGATCGATCGAACTCTGGCATTCTACGAAGGGTCACGAAAGACGGTCTAGAATGACAACATCGCCAAGGTGGCCCGGTTCCCGGACCTGCCCTTCCCTGGCGAAAAGAGGGCATTTCTGCCGAGGTGCAATCATGGTTCGTTCATTCCTTCTCGGATTGGTGACTACCTGCTGGTGCTTCGGACCGACGCTTTCTCGAGTGAGGGCCGACGCCTTCGATCTTTACACGTTGCCGATCGTCGCGGGGGCTCCAGGTAAAGAAGGGGTTCGAGAAGTGAGCGAGTTGACGCCGGAAGTGATCCTGGCCAACAGCCAGGTCCTACCGAATCTCGAAGGGGCAGTTGTTTTGGTGGCCACCAATGATAACCGCTGGGCGAAGTTACTGGTACTGGCGGCACGACACAAATACACGGCTGCCGTGGGAGGGGAGCCACAGTTCATCCCGATTTTTCGGATCGAGCGTTACGTGACGTTTCGAGAAGGTGGGGAGCGATCGGTGCAAGCTACGGGTCAGGGTATCAGCCTGTTCCCCGGCTTTCGTTTTCACCTCGATTGGGGGCAGGTCGTGCCGGAAGCCTTGGGCGGCGATCTCCACGTGACGGCCGAGAGCGGGAAAAAATTGTCCTTACGCCCGATCGGCAAGGCGCGGATGTTTTTGTTGACCCGGCCCCTGCCGGAGGCGGCCCCCCAGGGTGTTCGCCGCTTGGAAACGGGGGAGAAGTTCGACCCGCAATACTTCAACGGAACATACCGCTTGCACGACGATGGCCGACGCACGGGGATCCTACGCTTGGCTGTCGGCGAGGGAGGCGACATCACCGGTACCTTCGTCAGCGACGCCAACGGTCGGGAATATTCGGTGCAAGGCTCGGTCGGTCGCCCGAACTACAAAGTCCAGTTTGTCGTGCAGTTCCCCCAGACGCAACAAGAGTTTACCGGGTTCATGTTCACGGGGAACGGCAAGGCCTTGGCCGGCATCAGCAAAATGGAAGAACGCGAAACCGGATTTTACGCTCTTCGACTCGAGACAGACGATGGCGGTCGTTAAACGCTCAAGGCCGACTCAGCATCGAGGATTTGTTATGGCGATTGCGTCACAGCCCCAGCATTATCGACGACTCGTCACCGAAGGCGACCGCTCGCGAGGCCGGTAGCGGAGGAGATAATCACGAACCTCGCGATCTTCGTCGAGCGTCTCGTAACCTGATTCTTCCAACTCGCGCAAGGCCTGTTCGAGGGGCCAACGGTCGTATTCCATGCGATAAATGCAACACATCGTCCCCGTGCGGTGGGTCCCCTTGAAACAATGGATCAACACCGGGTAGTGTCGCGGGTCGTCCATGATCTCCAAGAAACGACGGACGTTGTCGTTGGCGGGAGGGGGGCCATTCGCCGCGTTCCACGGGAGGGGCGGCAAGCGATAGTGAAACAGTCCTTCGCGGCGGCACCACTCCTCCTCGTCTCGATCCGGGTGTGGTTGTCCAGCGACGTAGGCACCTCGCAACGTGATGACCGTCCGAATCCCGTGGTCATGGCAGACACGCTTCAACCCACGAAGGGACAACTGCCCGCTGCGATACAAGACGCCCGGCTTCACGGTGCGAAAATTTCGTCGGTGGGGGTGCTGAGCCCAACGATACAAAAAAGGTCCGACGAAGATTGTTCCGAGCAAGAACACCGCCAACAGATATCGAAGAACCACGCTCATTCGAGAGAATCTCCCGCCCGATGTCCAAGGGCCGACTCAACGAGCGGAGAATCTACCGCGGCTGAATCAATCTGTCTGCGCCGGTTCGGGAGGCTGGAGCCGACGTACCAGCCATTGGACGAATTGATGAACCCATCGAGCGATCAGCGAGGGTCGCTGGCTAATGGCCGGCGGGAAGCGGTCCGACAAGTTCGGCCGGAAAATAATCAGAACGTAAAGAGGGAGATACCACAAGACGTACACCCCTCCCTGATCGGCGTACCAGAATTGAATGCCGATCAAGACCGCCGCCGACAACGCGATCACATGTCCGAGATTTTTGGGCCGCGGCCAGAAGGCGGTGAGGATGACGAGCGTCAGGTGCAAGACAAAGACCGGCAAACGATACGTTCCGTGGATGCCATGCCAGACGCTGGGCAAAGAACTTTGTCGCCAAGGCTGCCAATCGCTCAGCCTGAGGACTTCGCGCACGCTTTCGGCAAGATTTCCCTCGCGCCACAGGAGATAGGCCGTCAGTCCAAGGGTGCTGAGGGAAGCGGCGACAAAACCCGTGAAAAATCGTTTGGCTCCGCTCCGTCGGTAAAAACTCAGCCATATCGGGGCCGTCAACGCGGGGAAGAAGCAGGTTCCGGCACCGATTCCCAAGAACGTTCCACACAAGGCAGGTCGGCGATAGGCGAAGACCGCCCAGACGAGCAAGGCCGCCGGCAAAACGTGGTGCACCTCGCGAACATGGTAAGCGGTGTAAGGCAGTAACAGGTACAGTGTACCGGCCGCCATGCCATTCACCACGTTGCCGAAGTGCACCGCTACTACCAGGACCAACCCGATGAATACCGTGACATGACAGAACAGTGCCAGAATCCGCGGCACCCAAAAGCGTACCGCTGGCGAGGTCGTCAACGGGACGCCGGCAAGTTGCTGGACTTGTTCCACCGTTTGCGCCCCCGCTTCATCCAAGACATCCAAGGCTGTCGGTTTTTTCCCGACCGGCTCTTGGTTCTGGTCCCGCCGCATCGCGATCGGCACCATGCACACAAACAGGGCCGCCGCAAACCATGCCAACCCGGCCTGGTTCAGGTTCGGTGGTAAAGCCGGTCGACTGACCAACGCCATGTCCCACAGGCAACGAAAAAAAAGAGCTAACGACCCCGCCATCAACCAAGCGAAGCCGTAGTTCGCCCAAACGGCTGCCTGCGGATGCTGAAAGGTTGTCGGATACGATTGGATACTGTACGCGTGCTGTACGAACAGGAAGCCAGGTACCAGGAGGTATCCCGAGACAATGTCCCAGTTGCGCAAGCTGAGCAAGCGATCAAACTTGAAGAGCAGACCAATCGCCAACATCAGCGAGAGATAAAACCACGTCGTCGCGTTGGGCAAATTGAAGTCGAGAAA
>CAKZUU010000008.1 GCA_937922175.1 uncultured Gemmataceae bacterium | reverse complement strand
TTCGTCAAACGTTACAGCCGATCGCTTCAAGGGTGGATTGCTCCCGTGACAGCCGGCGCGAGGTCCGTAAACTTTCCGAAGTTGAGGGCGGGACGCTATCGAGTCTTCGTCGGTTCGCTATTCAAAGATGTCGAAGTTCAGCCGGGACAAACGGCAAAGGTCGAAGTGAAGTGACGGAAACGAAAGAACCGCGAATCCAGGAACTTGAGTTAACCGTCGATGGTCGGCAGCGTCGGGCCAAGGTCGTCGTCCCGGATGGGAGAGGTCCTTGGCCCGTTGTGTTGTTACTCCACGGGGCCGGTGGCCATCCCGATTGGGCGTTGGATGAAACACGTTGGGACAAGTTCGGTCGGCAATCGGGATACCTCGTCGTGGCACCGGAGGCGACTCGGCCGGATCCTCTCAGTCCGGCACGCTTTTTTACCAACCCGCCGGTCTGGAACGATGGATCTCCCTTCCCGCCCGCTCGATACGTCAGCGGTGTGGATGATGTGAAATTTCTGGCGGAACTTCTCGATGAAACGATGCACCGCTGGCGCATCGATCGTCGGCGGGTCTATGCGACGGGTTTCTCAAATGGGGCCAGCATGACCTTTCGCATCGGGCGGGAATTACGTGACCGCTTAGCGGCTATTGCCCCGATCGCCGGGCATCCGCTGGTGGCGGGACCGCGACCACCCTTGCCGACGCTGTTCATGATCGGAACGAAGGATCCTTTAATTCCAATCGCGGGAGGGACAGTGGCCACTCCGTGGCACGAAGCGGTGGAGCGGCCGTCCGTGGACAGATCGTTGGCGAAATGGGCCAAGGGGATGGGGCTGCCGTCGGAGCCGTCTCAGGTGATCTCGGCGGGGCCGATCCGCCGCGACATTTGGCCCGACGGTTGGCTGGAAGCCTGGTTCATCGACGGCCTGGGACATCATTGGCCCGGCGGGAAAGCGGGGCTGAATCGCCGCATCGGTGGCCCCGCCTCGAGCGTCGTCGATGCGACTCGCGTGATCGGCGAGTTTTTCCCGCGATTTGCCCGATGAAACCACGGCGCGACACGTGCGACACCTCCGGTTCAACGTCCGTCGTGCCTCACCATCCCACAAGCGCTTCATCCACGAAATCGTTCATCTGTTCCCCGGTGATCGGTTGGAGGAATTGACAACCAATCACATAGTCACCCGTTTTCAAGGCAACGCAGTGGGTGACCCGCATCGTGATCGGAAGGGAGATCGCTGATCGTTTACTGATGATCTCGGCACGAAGCTCCATGCCGAGCGAAAAAGGCCGGGGATAGAGCAAGCTGATTCCGCCCAGAGAGATGTTCCACACCAGGGCAAAGTGATCCGAGTCGTTCGCTGGGACATCCACCCATCGTAAAACGGTACCCACCGCGGGTTGGCGGCGTGGGGTGCGTCGTCGTTCAACGGGAGAACTCGCGGTGTTCATGGGGAAATCGTTCGGAAATTAGTAGCCGAGGCTCCACTTGCGTATCGTGTGATCGGCGCTGCCACTCCAGATCCAACGATGGTCAGGCGAAAATGCCAAGGCGAGGATCCTCCCCTCGTGACCGGAGAAGGTGGCGATCTCCCGACCATCGATGACTCGCCAGACTCGGATGGTTCCCTCCTTGTCCCCCGAAGCGAGGAGGGAACCATCGGGGGAAAATGCCAAGCAAACCACCGGGGCCTCATGACCATCGGCCTGCCAGCGAAGGCGATGCTCCAGCAGATCCCAGAGACGGACCTTGTAGTCGCGGCCCGGCTGAAGCGTGCCCGCCGTCAACACCCCGCCGCCTGCGGTCGCGGCGACGGTTCCCTCGGGATCGAAGGCGGCGGCAAGAATCGCTTCGTCGTGTCCCGAAAGGGGCTTGGGCGGTGAAACTCGGCCGCGCTCCGGAGGATCCATCAGGAACAATTTTCCGTTCACGCCGCCAATCAGGCCTCTCCCATCGGACGAAAAAGCGGCGACGCGGAGCGCATCGGGTAATTGTGAGCCAACGAGACGCGCTGTCAAAATTGGTTGACCGACTGGGGCGAACGTCTCCAGGTTTAGTTTCACGACACCGCCCGAGAGGAGCATCAATCCCCTTCGGGCATCGGGCGAAATCGCCAGGTCGAGAACCTTGGATGCCTGTTTCTGGGATTGATGTTTGACTTTTCCCTGAACCAGATCCCAGAGGATGACGACTTCATCGCCGTCGTGGCTGACGGCGACTTTCCCATCTCGAGCGAGTGAGATGCCCAAAACTCGATTTCGGTGACCGTTCAGGGTTCCAATGACTTCACCGCGTTCCAAGCTGTACAGTTGAATCGCATGAGGGTCGCCACCGGGGTCGTGTCCGCCGGATTGACCGGGCGGTGGGATCAATCCGCTCCCGGGGGGGCCCGGCGGGGTGAATCGTCGGGGTGTTCCTCCACTCCCGGAACTGGTCGCCGCTGCCCCGCCGATCAAGACGAACGACGAATCGGGCGCAAAGGCCATCGCCAGCGGATCCAGAGCCGGGCGTAACTCCGGTTCGATGACTTGGAGGCAGGAGCTCTTCTCGGCCCGCACCTGAAAGGCCGACTTCACCGCCGAGCGTCCCGGCTCTGCCTCGTAAGTGGCCGAAACCTCGATGGTCGTCGTTGGGACGGCCGGAAGCGACATGGCGAGCACCGTGAAGGTGGCCTCCGTTTGGTCCTGTTGAATCTGCTGAGTTCCCTTCGGTAACACTCGGAATTCAGGCGGGGCCGACAGATTGATACCGATCGGGCCCTGGTATCCGTTCCGTTCAAACTTCACGACGACCCGTTGCGGATGACCCACGGGAAGGGCCAATTGTTCGGGTTGCAAGCTCAGGCTGAAGGAACCGCTGCCCGGTCCCCTTGGGTTCCCGGGGTTGGGGGGACCCGCGTACGGCGGGAATCCTCCCTGGGGCATCCCCGCGCCGGGCGGCCGATTTCCTGGTGGCGGCGGGATCATCCCCGGAACCGGCGGAGCACTCGGACCGCCGGGACCCGAGGATGAGACCATGTGCGGAGGTTGACCTGAACCCGTGTCCGCGTTGGGACCGGCAAACGGCGGCCGCATGTTCAGGCCTTGTGGCGGGCGTCTGGTCGGATCAGAAATTCCCGAGGGCGGGTTGGGCCCGGTCACTAATTGGTCGTGAGGTCCTTTCGAT
>CAKZUU010000007.1 GCA_937922175.1 uncultured Gemmataceae bacterium | reverse complement strand
GGCCGGGATGGGGTAACGAGCGTCCGCGGGCAGGTCCATCAATGTCCCCGCCTGGGCTCGCAGTTCGCCGTTCTGCACCTCATAGGTGGTCGCCAGACGTTGCCTTTGCTCCCGCGTCGGATAAAAGGTCGTGTCCTTCATGCCCAACGGATCAAACAATCGCACTTGCAAGAAATCCTCGTATCGTTGCCCGCTCACAACTTCGATAACCCTCCCCAGAACGTCGATACCGGCATTGGAATAAGCCCATCGGCTACCCGGCTCGAATTCCAACGGTTGCTGCGACAACGCCATGACGACTTCGGCCAAGGTGTGGTTCCGCCGACGGTAGAGGTCGGCAAGTCCCTCGGGCATGCGGCTGGGCAATCCCGAAGTGTGAGACATCAAGTCTTTGATCGTGATCGGTCGCGTTGGACGACGTAACACCAGTCGGTCGGCGTGGCGTTCCTCGATTCGCCAGGCTCCTTTGAATTCGGGTAAATACCGCTCCACGGGATCGTCGATCCGAAGTTTGCCCTCGTCGACCAGCATCATCACTCCAAGGGCAGTGATCGGTTTCGTCATACTGGCGATGCGGAACAAGGTGTCACGTCGCATCGGTGCTCGCTCCTCGAGGTCACGCCAGCCCACCGTCTCCAGGCTCCGAATACCATCTCGGCCGCCCACGACGGTCACCGCGCCGGCAATCTCCTTTCGATCGACAAACTCCTGCATGCGTGATCGAATCGCCGCTGCCTTCGACGGCTCGATCGTCCCCTGCGCTTCCGCGGTCGAGGAGGATGAACTTATGAGCAACAGCAAAATCCACTTGACTCGATCCATCTTTCATCGCCTTTCGGGGAAATCGGTCGAGGGGTCATCACTGCGGAGCAAGAAGCGCCCGCTGGTCCAGCTTGCGAGAATCGTTTTACGACATTGCTGGCGGATAGCCCAACGCCGCGGGAGTGGTCAAAGCGACTTTTGTCAGGTGAAGTGTCGTAATGCGATCTGTACGACCTCCAGAGGACGCGCCCGTCCCCGGCCCCCTTCCCGAGAAGGCGGGACGATGACCTAATCCCATTCCAGGGGCGCAGGCTGGTCGTCTCGCGGCGGAATGAACGGAGTGCCGGAAGGGGTAGAAGATGGAGACACTAACGAATCGCGCGAAGCGAGGTCGCTGCCTCGAGCCGAGGGTCGAAGCTGCAAGGACGACCCGCGTGAGTCGCGACCTTCTTTTTGCTCGGCCCAGTGAATGACACGACGGGTCACCTCGGCCGCTTGCCGAGTATGCAAGGGCGGTAATGGTTGATCGATGGCCAACCCCATGTCGACGTGTAAGGTGCGCTGGACGATCGCGGCCGCCCGGAGGGCCAATTCGCGGTTTGGGTGGCGAGCGACATCACGAAGCGCTTCAATGGCCTGTGGATGGAGGCCGCCCTGAAGAAGTGTTTCCACGGCCAACAAACGGAGCGTCGAGGGATTGGCTGAGTCGAGGAGTTGTTCCAAGGCCTGGGTCGAAAATCGCTGATGTTGCCGAAGCAGTTGAGCTAACTCGATCCGGAGAATCGCTGACGTGCGGGTGCTGAGGACGAGATCGGTCAGGTGGGCGGATAATTTCGGATCTTCCCTCTCACTGAGCAACTGACTGTAATGACGCGCCAGTGTTTGCGTCGCCCGTAAGCCCAGACTTCCTGCCTCGGTGGTCCAGGCGACGAGATCGGCAGCGGCGGCTTCGGAAAATGTCCCGATCGTCAGTTCGATCGGGCCTTCCCGACTCAATCGTGGATCGCCCAACGCTTCGTGGACCGCATGCCGGACCCAAATCCACCGCCGCTCGCAATCCCAAAGCAAGGCATCGACCGCGGCTTGTCGAACCACCGGCGACGGATCGCGTAAGCAACTGGCCATCTCTTCGAGAATCAATCGCTGCTGGACACCCCCCAGAGCGAGCAAAGCCGCCGCACGAATTTCCGGGTGCGGATCGTTCTTGGCCAACTCAAGAACCACCTCGGGTTGCCCAGCACGCCAGACACGTCGAAACTCAAGGGCCGCGAGACCGGAGATCCGAACTTGAGGCGAATGATGGGCTAACAACGCCAGGACCGGACCGGCTTCCTCCCGCACCGACTCGCGCAAGCGGTGAACCTCGGGAAGTCGGCGGCACGAGTCCAGGTCTTCGGGCCACTGTCGCCGCCGCGCAAGTTGTCGAGCCCTCTGCCGCGCTTGCCGCAATCGAACCGAACCACTCGCGATCAGAGTGTGCCATCCGTGAAACAGCACGGACCCGGCCACCAGCAAACCCAGCAGAAAAATCACTGGGGAATCGTCGGGACGCAGCGACCCGAGCCACAAGGCACCCGCCGCCAACGCCCATTGAAAGGACATCCCCCGCAGATTCCCGACACGATTCGCCGGCGTGAAAATCCAGACAGAGGCCGAAAGCCCGCCGATGATGGCCCCGGCGGCAAGCACGATGGGGAACTCACCACGATGTGTGACAGCAGCCCAAATGACGACAGCACTGGGGAGCAACATTTTTCCCGTCTGCCACCAAGTCTGCCAGCGGGGAGGGCGAGCTGCTCTCGGGAACGGTCTTCCGGGCATCTGATGCTCCGTGGGCACTAGCGCCCGCGACATCCATGGGATCCATCCAAGGCTAGGTCGCGTTT
>CAKZUU010000006.1 GCA_937922175.1 uncultured Gemmataceae bacterium | reverse complement strand
GCCCCGATGTCCGCCACGTGCACCTCGCCGGTCCATGCCAACGCTTGCGGATTGAAAAAGCCGCTCTTCAAACCCACGAAGGTGATGGTGTACGCCGCGCGAACAGCGGTCCCCAGAGGGGTGCCGGTGTCGCAGTCCAGTCCAGAGGGGATGTCCACGGCCAGAACCGGAGCCGGGCTGGCGTTCATGGCAGCGATCACGCGATTCCACGGATCTCGAACCGTCCCGTGCAGTCCCGTGCCGAACAAGGCATCAACGATCCAACCATCGTTGAAATTCGTCAATTCCTCATTCAAATAGTCTTCAAAACGAACAGAATCCGGCAGCACGACGTTGACCAGGATGCGGGAGCGCGCGAGGATCTGGTACATCAACGCGGCGTCTCCCCGCAGGGCCGACGGAGCAGCCAGAAGAACCACCTTGACCGGCCAGCCCCAATTGTCGAGGTGTCGGGCGATGACAAATCCGTCCCCGCCGTTGTTGCCTCCGCCGCAAACGACGACCGTCCGCTGCTTGTGGGGATTGACACGACGCAAATGTACCGCGACACCCCGACCGGCATTTTCCATCAACAGCAAGCTGGGCATGCCGAATTCCCTGACCGCGCGTCGATCGAACTCACGGGCCTGTTCCCGTGTCAGCGGCATCTAGCCTCTCCTCTGAAGACGGTCAAACCACGAGGGTCGTCATCCCGACTTCCGCTTAGGACCCTAGCGACTGATGCGCAGATTTCCACCGCGCCGCAGCGACTCGACCTCGGAGCGACTCACCCAAGCGAAGTCGCCCGGGATCGAATGCTTCAGCGCACTGAGTGCCACCCCTGTTTCCATGCCTCGCGCCAAATCGTCGTCGAGCAACCCGTCAATCAATCCCGCCGCGAACGAATCGCCCGCCCCGAGTCGATCCACGATCTCGACCTCATAACTGCAAGCCCGATACACTTGATCACGCCGACACGCCAACGCCGTCCAACGATTGCGCCACACTAACGGATTGTCGCGCACGGTGATGGCGACCGTGTCGACGGACAATTCCCGAACCAGACACTGTGCCAGTCCTTCGTGATCCGGGGCCGTCACTCCCAAGACCTTCTCGGCGTCTTCTTCGGTGGTGATGAGGACATCGCAAAAGGATAGCAGCGGTCGGAGGCATCGGCCGGCCTCGGCGGTCGTCCACAACTTTTGCCGATAGTTCAGGTCGATGCTGACACGCAAACCCGCGGTGCGAGCGGCCTCCACCGCTTCGCGGGTGACGACAGCGGCTTGCGGGCTGAGGGCCGGCGTGATCCCCGTGACATGAAACCAACGGGCCCCACGGAAAATCTCCGCCCAGTCGAATGTCCCCGGTTGAACCATCGCAATGGCACTGTCTTTGCGGTCGTACACCACGCTGCTGGCCCGGGGGGCCGCCCCAAACTCCACGAAATAAAGCCCCACCCGATGCTCATTCGTCCAGGCGACGTGCCGCGTCTCCACGCCTGCCTCGCGTGCCCGATTGCGGATCAGCCGACCCAGAGGATTGTCCGTCAAGCACGAGACCCAGGCACTGGCTCGCCCCAATTGAGCCAAGGCCACCGCCGTGTTCAGTTCGGCACCGCCCACGTGCACATCGAGCGAACTGATCTGTTCCAGACGACGAAATTGAGGCGGGCTGAGTCGGATCATGGCCTCGCCGAAGGTGACAATGTCGGCCATGAGGTCACTCCTTCTTCGCACTCCGAACCGTTCGTGCCTGCCGCACCACCTCGACGAACCGAGCCGCCTGCTGACGGAGGAAATCGAAATCGCCCGCAGCAATGCGTTGGGGGTCGGCGAGCTGCGAGCCGACTCCCAGGCAACAGGCCCCGGCTCTGATGAAGTCGCCGGCCGATTGCAGATCTACCCCGCCGGTCGGCATGAGCCGCACCTGCGGCAAGGGAGCACGGATCGCCTTGATAAACGATGGGCCGAGAACGTCTGCCGGAAACAGCTTGACGATGTCGGCCCCCAATTCCCAGGCGGTTAGGATCTCGGTGGGACTGAACGCTCCAGGAAGAACCGCCTTGTCATAGCGGTGGCAAATGCGAATTGTTTCCGCATTTAACGTCGGCGCGACAATAAACTCCGCACCGGCGAGGATCGCGGACCGGGCGGTGTGGGGATCGAGCACGGTCCCGGCACCGAGGAGAATGCGGTTCCCCAAGGTTTCGTGCACCTGATGAATGACGTTCAGGGCATGGGGCACGGTCATGGTCACTTCGATGACACAGACGCCGCCCTCCGCGAGAGCGCGAGCCACGTCCACCAGTTGATAGGCGTCGGCGGAGCGCAAGATCGCGACGACGCCAACGTCGATGATCTGACGTACTTGTTCGACTCGGTCCATGACGGAAATTTTACGAAATGGAGCCGCGCCGTCGTCCTCACTCTGGCGATAAGCCGAGGGCAATGCGGAAATCAGCCCAAGCACGGAAGTAGTCCGCCAGCGTATCGACAACCTTGGACTGTGCGGAGGCGGCGGTCAACTCGCGAAGGTTCACTTCCAACAACGTTGCCGCACCGGCACGAAATCGATCGCGTTCCAGATCAGCGACCCGCTCCGCCACTCGCTGCTCTTCCCTGGCTCGATCGAGTCGTTGATAGGTCTGGATCAAATTCGAGACCGCATCGCGGACCTCGACAGCGATCAAGTCGCGGGCGAAGCGCTCTTGCGCCAGAAGTTGGCCCAGTTGCCCCTGGGCCGTCAAGACACGCCCTCGGGCATCGCGTCGTTGCAGCGGCAAATCCATCGTGATCGCGCCTTCCAAAAGGGTTTCGTCGGGGGCATTGGGGCCGCTGCCCGATTTCCCTTTG
>CAKZUU010000005.1 GCA_937922175.1 uncultured Gemmataceae bacterium | reverse complement strand
GGGACCTCGGTCAAGGGCAGATCGGGACAACCACAATTCGGGCACCAAGCCCCCTGATAGCATCGCCGACCGTCGCCCGGATCTTCTGGGCCGCGAGACCCTCCACCCATCGTCACTGGGAACCCACAGCGTGGGCAATCGCAGCATTTGTGATGACCGAGCAACGTCATCGCCATGCTGCCCGTGGGGACGCCATAAGGCTCGACCAGCAAGGCTCGGATCAACAAGACGACGGCGACGAAGAGAATGACCCCTTCGATGGCCCGTCGAGACCCCGGCCCCACGGGCGTTGGCACTCGATTGGACGAAATCGATGGGTCGATGTCTCGTGACACGAAGATTCGCCCCGGCCCATTCCGGATCTGCTGATCTCCGAACGATCACCATCAATCGTCGGATTCTAAAACAGCGAGGAAGGCCTGCTGCGGGATTTCCACTTGCCCGACCTGTTTCATGCGTTTCTTACCCGCCGCCTGTTTTGCCCAGAGTTTGCGTTTGCGGGTGATGTCGCCCCCGTAGCACTTGGCCGTCACATTTTTCCGAATGGCCGAAATCGTCTCACGGGCAATGACGCGCGAACCAATCGCGGCTTGCAGAGCAATCTCGAACAGGTGTCGGTCGATTTCGCCTCGCAGTTTCTGGACGAGCTTCCGTCCCCGGCGTTCCGCCTCCGAGCGATGCACGATCACCGACAAGGCATCGACACGCTTGCCGTGCACCAGAATATCCAACCGAACCAGGTCTGCGGCTCGATAGCCGATCAACTCATAATCCATCGTCCCGTAGCCGTGCGTGACTGACTTCAACTTGTCGTAAAGGTCGTAGATCACCTCCGCAAGAGGCATCTCGTACACCAACATCACGCGGGTCGGGCTGAGGTACTCTTGGCGAACGAACACCCCCCGGCGATCCGCGCACAATTGCATCATGTCGCCCACATTGGTCGCAGGAACCAGGAAATTGATCCGCACGATGGGTTCGCGAAACTCGGCGATCTGCCCAGCGTCCGGTACTTCCTGAGGGCTGTTCACGACGAGAACCTCTCCGTTCTTCTTCAAAATCTCGTAAGTCACATTCGGAGCAGTTTGAACCAAATCGATCTCGCAATCGCGCTCCAGACGTTGCTGGATGATCTCGCGGTGGAGCATTCCCAGAAAACCACAACGGAACCCGAACCCCAAACCGTCACTGTTTTCCGGCTGATAGACGAAGCTCGCATCGTTGAGGCGCAGTTTCGCCAACGCCTCGCGCAGCATCTCGAAGTCGTTGTTGTTCACGGGGTATAACCCGCTAAAGACCATCGGCTTCGGTTGCTTATAGCCTGGCAGAGGCTCGGCGGCGGGGCGAGCGGCTTCCGTCACAGTATCGCCGATGTGCACTTCACCGATGTCTTTGATCTGTGCCGTGAAATAGCCGACCTGACCGACGGAAAGTTCCTCGCAGGGGATCATGGCGGGTCGAAATCGGCCCACGTCGTTGACGACATACTCTTTGCCGTCCCGCATGAACTTGATTCGCTGACCAACGCGCAACGTTCCTTCCTTGATTCGAATGTAAACCACGACCCCTTTGTACGTGTCGAAATGGCTGTTGTAGACCAGCCCTCGAAGCGGCGATTCTGCATCTCCTGAGGGAGGCGGAATCCGGTCGATGATCGCGCGCAGAACGTCGTCGACTCCCAGGCCCGTCTTGGCACTGCAGCGGAGCACTTCGCTCGGGTCGATGGCCAAGGCCTGTTCCATCTCGGCGATCACGGTATCGGGACGGGCCGTCGCCATGTCGATCTTGTTCAGGACCGGGATGATGGTCAGGTTGTGCTCCAGAGCGAGAAAGGCGTTGGCCACCGTTTGCGCTTGGACCCCTTGAAACGCATCGACCAGGAGAATCGCCCCCTCGCAAGCAGCGAGACTTCGGGAAACTTCATAGCTGAAATCGACGTGGCCTGGCGTGTCGATCAGATTCAATTCGTAGGTGCGATCGTCGATCGTGTGGTACAACGTGACGGGATGCATCCGAATCGTGATGCCCCGCTCTCGTTCCAAGTCCATCGCGTCGAGTGTTTGAGCGCGATACTCACGCGGGCTGATCGTCCCTGTTTTGAGCAAGAACTGGTCGGCCAACGTGCTCTTGCCGTGGTCAATGTGCGCGATGATGCAGAAGTTCCGGATGGCGCTTGGGTCAGGCATGTTCGGAGTTAATGGGTGGCGTGGACCGATCGGAGGCCCAGAGACCTCCCCGTCGGAACCGTCATCCGACTCTGTTCCGCCCTCTCATTCTTAGCAGATCGGCCCGTGCCTGAATAGGGCAGTGTTCCTCAGCGTCTATTCCTTCGACCTGGGTTGATACATAAAATGTCGAGCGACTTCTGGGCTCATTCGATGCGTCGATGAGGTGGTGAGAATGCGGGGATTCGGGATTTCGCTGTTGGTCGCAACGGTTGGGCTTAGCAGTCTTCTCGCCGACGATTTGGTGACGCTCAAACCCGTGAAGGCCGAGCAACTCGACCGCGCCATTGCCGCCTACCAAGGGAAAGTCGTCATCGTGGACTTCTGGGCGACGTATTGCTCGCCGTGCAAAAAAGAATTTCCCAATCTCGTCGCGATTCACCAGCAGTACGCCGGGAGGCTGGCCGCGATTTCGGTCTCCTTAGACGATGAGGAAGATTCGGGCAAGGCGTTGAAATTTCTCCAGCAACAAAAGGCGACGTTTGAAAACTTCCACTTGCTGGAACCGGCCGAGGTGTATCAAAAGCGCTACCAATTTATCGCGATCCCCCACATTCTAATTTACGGGACGGACGGGAAGTTGATCCGACGATTCTCAAGTGATGATCAGGAATTCACGTATAAAGATGTTCGGGCGTTTTTGGAGACTTTGATCAAGTGACCACGATCCGGCCGACAGCGGTTGTCGGCGGTTCGTTGTAGGAGAAGGAGTGCAGCTCGATGAAGAAGTTCGTTCTCTCCGGAATGGCAAGCATGGTTC
>CAKZUU010000004.1 GCA_937922175.1 uncultured Gemmataceae bacterium | reverse complement strand
CCGGAGAGGACCGAACCTTCGGGGTCGGCCCCAACGACACGGATATCTGGGTTCTGCTCTTTGAGGTATCGGGCCACTCCCGACAGCGTGCCGCCGGTACCCACGCCGGCGACGAAATGAGTGATTCGGCCCTCCGTTTGCTTCCAGATCTCCGGTCCTGTGCTGCGATAGTGAATTTCGGGATTGGCCATGTTGGTAAATTGATTCGGTCGCCAGGCGCCCGGAATCTCCCGCGCTAGCCGGTCGGCGACACCGTTATAACTTTCGGGCGAGTCTGGCGGGACATTTGTCGGGGTGATGACGACCTCGGCTCCAAACGCTTGCAGCAATGAGATTTTTTCCCGGCTCATCTTATCCGGGAGCACGAAAATACAGCGATAACCCCGCACGGCGGCGACCATCGCCAACCCGACGCCGGTGTTGCCGGCGGTCGCTTCGATGATCGTTCCTCCCGGACGAAGATGGCCTTCGGCCTCAGCCTGCGCGATCATGGCGAGGGCCACCCGATCCTTGATACTACCTCCGGGGTTGGTCGATTCGACTTTGACATACACGGTTGGAGCCAATCCTTGGGTGATTCGTTGCAGCCGGACCAACGGGGTCCAACCGATTGTTCTCAGAATGTTCTCGTGTGCGGCCGAATTCCCGATCGGCAGACCGCCATATGGTAAAATCGCCGCCAAAGGGTCGCGGTGCATCGAACGGTCCTCCCGCTCAGACGATGTGAGGGTGTTTCCATTGTCGCCGGGAGCTGGTGGGGTCGGCAAGAGCAGCGCACCGACGTGACCATGAGAGGAAAATCCTCCGGGGAATCGGTAGCTATTCCGGGATTGCTTGGGTACAGTGATGATAACAACGGACGATTAGCCGTCGTGGAAACGTTCGGGGGATTATGCGTTTACCACAACAGATCATCTCGCTTCTGACCGCGGCGCGTCAACTTTCCAAGGACTTGAAAACCGACGCCGTTCTTTTGTTGACCGAGACACGTTTGAACTGGGATGAGGTGCGCGAGCACCTCGGGCCAACGCGGCTGTTGGTTGCGGCGCAAGATGAGAATTTGTTGGCTGATCTTCATGGCAAAGAAGACTGCATTGTATTGCGGCTCGACAGCTCCGAGCCGATGCCTTTGCAGGAACGCATGAGTGTGGCTTTGCTGAATGCCATCGCCAACGAGCAGATCCGCCCCGGCTCGCATGTCATCGTGCTGTACAACGGGATCGACTTTGAGCGATCCCCGGCGGAACCGATCGACAGTTTGAGCATCATGCACCTGGATGAGCATCTGGAAACGCTCCGGCCCAGCGAATTGCGCCGGCTGAACACTCATGTGCCGTTAGACACGTTACGACTGGTCGTGGATCTGGCGACGGAGATCGGCCGCGAAGGACGGGAAGGCCAGCCCGTGGGCACGATCTTCGTCGTGGGTGACACCCGCAAAGTCCTGCAAATGTGCCGTCCCGTCAACTTCAATCCCTTTCGGGGCTACAGCCGAGCTGAACGGGATTTGCACGACCGTCGGGTCCGGGAACAGATCAAGGAAATTGCGCAGCTTGATGGTGCCATCATCATTTCGCGGGATGCCATTGCCGAAGCTGCTTGTATGTACATTGACGCACCCGCCGAGGATTTGCCCCTGTCGAAAGGATTGGCGAGTCGGCATATCGCGGCAGCGGCGATCAGTCGCGCGACCCAGGCCGTCGCCGTCGCTGTCAGCCAATCTTCGGGAACCGTGCGCCTCTTCTTGCGTGGCGAAGTTGTCATGCATATCGAGCCGCTGGCACGACCGCAAATCTGGCAGCCCTTCCGCGTCGAAACCGCCGACGACGATGGACGCCCCCGACTCGAAAGTCGCCCCCGGACCACCACCGAGAACCGTTAAATGGCTGGAGTCCTTGATATGTTTCCATATTGTTCTCCTGTCTTGAGGCCGTCGCCGCTATTCGTGGTCGTGCTCCTGATGGGCACCCTTGCTTTGGGCTGTCGTCAAGTCAAGAGTGAAGGTCAGTACGATCTGACTCCGGATGTGATCAAGTCCGCCGACCTTCCCCCGGCGAAGTCTCTGATCATCGAATTTGAAACCTCGGACAATGTTCCCATCGTGGCGGCCTTGGTGCACACCTCGGACGCGGACAAGGCCTTGAAAGCGGTCGAATCGGGCAGAAGTCCGGATCAAGCGGTCGCCGCCGCCAAATCCGTCGCCATGCAAGAGGGAGCACGAGGCAAATTGACGACGCCGAACAGTTCGGAAAAAACCAAATGGTCGGTCCTCTTCTACTCGAAAAAGCCGACGCGCGTCACGATACGGACTCAGGGGCGTTGAGGTTTGGCTTGCCGCTCTCGACCTCGGCATGGATCCGACGGAAGCGGTCGAGGATCTGCTCGATCGTTGGCCGGTCCAGCGGATCGGACGAACGCCAAGCGAATCGAAGGCGATGCTGCCGATCCAAGACGAAGTCGCCGCCCAACTGGTGGAGATCTTCGCCTCCGAAAGGACGTCGAACCCTCCAGCCCGAAAGCATGATTCGGAGATAGCCAGCAATGACTCGGGGACGAAAGTAGTCCCAGATCGACGTTCGACGCAATTCCAATCGAGAATATGCCCTTCGCTCAGGATCGGTCACGATTTCAAAACTCCACGACATCGACTGGAGATAGAAACGAAGGACCTCGACCGAAGAATGCGCCACGCCGAGGACCACGACTCCCAGGGCGTCGAAATCTGCCCAACGACGTTGCACCTCTCCGAGGTGTGCCTGACAAGCGATGCAAGCCAGATGCCGCAGAAAGACGAGCAACATCGGTTTTCCGGCGAACTCCGTGAGTCGGCAAACGGAACCGTCGGCACGGAGGAACTGCAAGTCGTCGAGCGTCTCGTTTTGAACAGTCATCACCCCTCCAACACACGTTTCAGGGCGGCGGCACCGAGCTCTGCCACTTGCGTGGGTTTAGCTTGCCAGAACACCGGATTCATCACCTCGAGCGAAATCCAGCTGTCGTAGTCAATCTGACGGAGGTGCTGGATGATCGGTTGTAACTGAAAGTCTCCCTCGCCCGGCAAAATGCGGTCGGAGTCGGACATCAATTCGCGGGGAACACCGGCGACATCGGAGAGTTGAACGAAGGCGAGCCGATCACGGGTCAAACGAGAGAGGTCCTCAAGCTTACTGGGTCCTTTGTAATAGTGGAAGATGTCGAGATTCACGCCGACATTTTTCTCTCCGCACGACTCGATGAGAAGCAAGGCCGTTTCCAAATTGGAGCAGAAGGCGTCGGATCCGCGGAATTCCAACGCCAAGGTCACGCCAAAAGCGTCCGCCCATTGCGCTGCCTGTCGCAGCGAGACGACGGCGCGTTCCAGGTCGGTGGGAGTAACGCGCTGGGAGAAGTCGGCGACAATCAACATGGTCCCGATGCGAAGTTGCTCGCAGAGATCGAGCCGACGCTTGAAATGATCGAAATGAGCTTGGCGCGCCGCCCCCTGCGAGAGGAGCAAGCCGCCTTGGTAGCTGGCCGCGGCCAACGTCACACCTTGAGCTAGCAGCCGATCCATGACTTCCCGAGGGGAACTTCGTTCCAGGGCGTCTTCGAGTTTGGTAAGCCAAACCTCGATGGCCGAGATGCCGCCGGCGACGAACCCCTGAACGTCGTCCCAAAAGGACGAGGGCATGCATGAGGCTTGGCTGATGCACGGTTTCATGGCCGAGGGGTCAGTTCAAAGGCCGAGACCAATGCCTCCTGCTCCGGAGTCTCGACGGACCCCGGACGGAGCCGACGGACATGACGCACCGCTTGCACCGCCGGCATGCCCTGGTCAACGAACCAGCAGGCCAAAATGGTACCGGTGCGACCGCGGCCAAAGTGACAATGGATCGAGACTCCCATGCCGCGATCATGGGCCTTTTTGATCCCCGACAAGATTTGCTGCACCTGCTCGATGGTCGGTGGTTCCATGTCCTGGATCGGGACGTGCATGCCCAACAAGCTGGCATCGGCGAGCCAATCGCGGTGCAGCGGACTTTCCGTCAAAGTGATGACGAGTTCGATTCCCTGTTGTCGCAACCATCGTAATTCGTTGATGGTGTGCGGCAAGGCGTGGGCTGCCAGCCGTGGCTCTTCAATCCAACTGAAATTTTCTGGAGCGGGCATGAGGCCCTCAAATTTTGAGCGGCTTGTGTCCATATCGCGCCCGCACCACGTTGGCTTGCTGCCACGCTCGCGGGTCCATCTCCAGCAACTGCACAAAATTGCCGGTGGTGATGCCGAGCCGTCGGGCGGCATCACGCACGCGGCCCTCCTCTGAGTATAAGGCGTCCAAGGCGATTCCGACAATCGGCCAATAGCGTGGATCGCGGGGACTCACCTCCACCCGACCATCTTGCCAAGCGGACTGCCACGACTCGTCCTGCACATCGGGCGAATCACGAAGGTGCAAATACAACGCCCGACGAAGCCGACGCAATGCCCTGGCTCGATTCTCAATCTGGGATCGGCTCTCCTCCGCGATGACGATGATGCCCGTCGGCGGATGCCGCAGTCGCACCGCCGAACTCGTCTTATTCCGCTTTTGTCCCCCTGGGCCGCTTGCGCGATAGGTGTCCACCAAACATTGCGCCAGAAGCTGCTCGTCACTCAACTTGGTCCAGGTCGATCGCGGTCCCGACATCGTTCATTCCTCTACCGCGATCCGTGAAAAGAGCCGGCGAATGCTCTCGGCGAGAACCTCCGCCGGCCCAAACCGACCGATTGTTTAAACCTCTAACTTCCACGGAGCGCGGTACGGCCGCGACAACATGCGGTTGGCCTCCGCATCATCGAATTGATGGGCCTTGGGATCCCATTTCAGCTTCTTCCCCAGGCGGAGCGCGATCGTACCAATGTGGCAAACGATCACCGAGCTGGCGCCGATGCCGGCATGGCAGATCGGCTTGTTCCCTGTTTTGATGCACTCGAAGAAATTGAACATGTGACCGCCCGAGACCGGCAAGCGTTCGGCGTTGCTGGGCAGCGGTTCCTCGATGATCTTCTTATCCGAGGCTTCGAGTTTCCCGCGGCTGACGAACAACCAACGACCATCTTCGCCGATGAACTTCACCCCATTCTCACCCTTGCTCGTTGCAATCATCTCGGTGCCGTCGGCGTAGGTGTAGGTGACATCGAAGTCTTTATGGCACGAGTACGAGTTCGGTGCCGGGTTGGGGGGACTGCCCACTCCATAAACCGACACAGGCCCGTCGAAATCCTTGTTGAGCGCCCATTGTCCAATGTCGATATGATGGGCGCCCCAATCCGTGAGTTTGCCACCGGACCATGTGTACCACCAGCGGAATTCGTAGTGGCAGTTGGTCATGACCCGCCCGTTGGCTTCCTTGAACAAATAGTCCGTCTTGGGCGTCGGACCCAGCCAAAAGTCCCAATCCAATTCGGGCGGAGGAGTCACCGCCGGGAGCGAGTCGCTTTGCGGGTTGTCGTTGATCCGAGCCTCGATGCGCTTGATTTTGCCGATGCGGCCGTTTCGCACCAATTCGCACGCCAACCGGAACCGACCGTTGTAATCGCTCCGCTGCTGGTTGCCCGTCTGAAAGACCTTGCCCGTCTTTTCCGCGACCTGTACGATCGCTTTCGCCTCGGCCACCGTCAGCGTCAGCGGTTTCTCGCAATAAACATGTTTGCCCTTCTTCAAGGCATCGATGGCACACAACGCGTGCCAATGGTCCGGCGTTGCGACGAACACCACGTCCACGTCGCGACTGTCGTTGAGTTCGCGGTAATCTTTGTATGCTTTGACCTGGTGCCCCATCCGTTGGAGCGCTGCGGCTCCCTCCTCCAGATGCCGGGTATCGACGTCGCAGACGGCCGTGAAACGGATGTTCTTCCGATTCAGACGCAGCACATCACCGATAAGTTGCCGGGCTCGGCTCTGCATCCGACTACCGCGAGCCTGCGGCCCACCCTGACTCCCGATGCCGATGATACCGACCTTCAACACATCATCTTCCTTAGCGGCAGCTTTGTCGTCCTCCGCCGCTAGAACTTGCCGAACATGCCATCCGGGAAGGCCGGCGGCCGTCAATGCCAAAGTAGATCGTTGGAGGAATCCGCGGCGAGACAAATTTCCACGATTCATGAGAAGGCCTCGAGTTGGGAATGGGAGTGACTTGAGGCATCTTAATATGTCGCCCCCAGTCGTGGCAATTCTCGACTTTTACCGATTTTTTCAAATCGCTGGCCCGGAACTCGGCTGGACAGAATTTGCTGGAAACCGCATACCTCCGAAGCATCGTCTGGTGTTTTGGAGGTTCCCTCATGACCATCGCCAACGCTCCTCTTCGACGATCCGCGGCACTCGTTCTGACGCTTCTCGCAAGTGCGGCGGCCGCACGCGATCGTCCCGCGGCGATCGTCAATGGCGAAGTCATCCCGCTCGCGGAAGTCGAAGCGGTGTTAGCGATGCGGCCAAAGGAATTGTTCCCTCTCTCCGAGGCCCAGCAGCGATTGATCAAAACGGAGGTGCTCGAAATCCTCATCAGCGAGCGGCTGATGAAACAATTTTTGGCGCAGCACGCCCCGCCCATCGACCCTTCCCAAGTAAACAAACATTGGCAGGCCCTGGTCGATTCGCTCAAGGCTCAGGGACGAACCGTTGCTGATTTCTGCCGCGAATCTCGTCAGACCGAGTCCCAACTTCGTGCCGGCATCCAGAACATGTTGCAGTACAACGAATACGCCCGCCGACTGGCCACGGATGAGGATTTGAAAAGATACTTCCATGAAAACGCGGACTATTTTCAAAAAACGACGGTCCGCCTCCGTCATATCGTGATTCGGGTCCCAACGAGTTCTTCCGAGGATGAACGCCGCGCCATCCGTGACCGCCTGACCGAACTCCGGGAGCAAATTCATTCCGGCCGGATCAGCTTTGCCGATGCCGCGAAACAACACAGTCATTGTCCGAGCGCATCGCAAGGCGGCGATATCGGTGTGGTGAGCCGAAAATGGATGCTCGACGAAAATGTCGCCAAAGTTGCCTTCGCTTTGAAGCCCGGTGAAATCAGCGACGTCGTGGAATCGGAATTCGGCATGCATCTGCTCCTTGTCACCGAACGTAATGAGGGGCGCAAAGTCGAGTTCGCGGCGGTGGTGGACGATGTTCGGGATAGCTACATCGAAGAAATGCGGCAAAAGCTCTTACTCGAATTGCGTCGAAACGCAAAGGTCGAAATCCTGTTGAAGTGAAAGACGGTGCAGAACATGGCCCGGCACACCGACGGCTTTGCCGCGGCGTGCCATTTTTCTTTCCTGCCAACTCAGTTTGCTTGATCGGTCCGCCGATTGTGCCTAGTCTGAATTCAGCCCTCTGTTTGAGACCGGGATTTGGCTTCTGATGGGGTCTTTTATGCTGTCTCGTTTCAGCCTTTGCGTGACGCTACTGGTCGCTTGGCAATCGGCGAGTTGGGCGGACGACGGTACCGAGAGCCGCCTGCGGGCCGATTTGACGTTTCTCACCTCAGACGAGTGCGAGGGTCGAGGGGCGGCAACTCAAGGCATTTTTCGCGCGGCGGAATACATCGAGACCCGGTTCAAAGACTTGGGCCTGAAACCGGGCGGAACGGACGGCAGCTATCGGCAGTCCTTCCGCATGCAGGCCGGCAAGGCGCAGCCCGGACCTGAATCGTACCTTCGGTTGACCGGCC
Source organism: uncultured Gemmataceae bacterium (assembly GCA_937922175.1). Lineage (GTDB taxonomy): Bacteria > Planctomycetota > Planctomycetia > Gemmatales > Gemmataceae > CAKZUU01. The sequence goes on along the minus strand of CAKZUU010000004.1, from coordinate 19,913 downwards.
TGTTGCAGCAACAGGTTGAACTGGCTGCGGATCGACATTTCCGCCCGCTGGGATTCTCGGCATCAAAAACCGCTCAGGGACCGCTCGTCTTTGTCGGGTATGGCATCAACCACCCGGACTCGAAGTACAACGATTATGAAGGTCTCGCCGTCGAAGGCAAAGTCGTCATTCTGCTCCGCCGTACACCGCCGGTCGATCGCGAGGGAAAAGTTTTCGGCGGCGATCCGCAGACGCAGAACTCATTGGCCTCTCTCACGAGCAAAGTGATAACGGCAGCCTCCATGAAGGCCCAGGCGGTTCTGATCGTCAACGACATGGAGACAGCCGCCGCAGGGGATGAACTCGCTCCCTTCGACGATACGTCCTATGAATCTCCGCCGGCCGACATTCCCTGCCTGCAAATCACGCGCGACTGGGCCGACCGACTCCTCCAAGCGAGTCGGGGCCAAACCCTCGCGGACGTCGAGCGACAAATTCACCGGACCGCGCAGCCGCTGAGTTTCGACTTGCCGGGCTGGTCGGTGGAAGTTCGAGCAGATGTGGTCCGTCGATTTGCCGAAGTTGCCAACATTATTGCGGTGCGTGAAGGTCGAGGGCCACTGGCGCATGAATACATCGTCGTCGGGGCGCATTATGACCACTTGGGACGGGGCGAGCGCGGCAGCACCGAGCGCGATCCCACGAAGCGTAACGAGATCCACCGCGGGGCCGATGACAACGGCTCGGGCACCGTTACCGTCTTGGAACTCGCTCGACGGTTCGCCGCCGACGCCGATTACCAAGGTCGGTCCTTGGTGTTCATGGCGTTTGCCGGCGAAGAGCAAGGGCTGCTGGGGTCCCGGCATTGGTGTCGGCATCCGACCGTGCCACTGCCCCAAGTCGTCGCCATGCTCAATTTCGACATGGTTGGCCGGCTCCGTCCCGATAAAGACAGCCAACGTGGCAAGCTGGAGATTGGCGGCGTCGGAACGGCGAAGGAATTCAATCCTCTGCTTGACGAACTAAATCACAAATACGGCTTCTCCCTTGCCAAAACGCAAAGTGGATTCGGACCCAGCGATCATGAAAGTTTCAATGAAAAGAAAATACCCGTTCTCTTTTTCTTCACGGGGTTGCATCCCGAGTACCACAAGCCTGCCGACACCGTGGCAACGATCAATTTTGATGGCATGCGGCAAATCGTCGGCTTCGGCGATGAATTGATACAGCGATTGGCGACAATGACTCGGCCGGTTTTCGTGCAAACCAGCCGGCCTGCCTCGCCGGGTCGCGTTGCCGTTCCGCGCATCGGCATCATGCCCGGCAACTACGGCGACTCGGATCAAGGCGTCCTGGTGTCGGGAGTCTCCGACGGTGGTCCCGCGGCCAAGGCCGGACTCAAGGAGGGCGACGTCATCGTCGAAATCGCGGGTAAACCGGTGAAAAACATGACCGCCTACATGGCCATCATGGGACTGCAAAAAAAGGGCACGCCGGTCGAAATGGTCGTCGATCGAAAAGGCGAGCGAGTGAAGTTGCAGGTCATCCCCGAGTGAGAAAGGGTCCGACGTTATTCCAAACGGGCCAAGTCCTGTTCGCGGCTTGGCCCGCTTCTCGTGGGGTGTGGACTGGTACTAATCGATCTTTTTCTTGTATTCGCCTTCCACCAGCCGTTTCACGTTGTCGTCGCCGATTCCATCAAAATCGCAAATCTTGATGGATCCTTGTCCGAGTTCGATCTTGAAGCTGAACTTCTCTCCCACCTGCGGGCCGTCGTCTCCTTCCACCTTGGACACGGTCCCGGTCAGTTTGCCGTCTTTGTCCAGGGTATATTCGATATCCACGACGATGCGATCTTCTCCGCCGCTTTGGCCAACGATCGCCTGCATCGTCTTCTCGTCTTTGAATTTGTAGGTGATCGTGAAGCTTTCCACTTCACGGACCCACGAGCCTTTCAATTTCTTGGCATCGACCTTTTCTGCCGCAACCGCTGGCATGGCGATGACGAACAAGGCGGGGATCGCCCACGCGACACGACTCATGGTAACGTTCTCCTGAAAAAAGGAAAGTTGTTCTCGTGCGTCATTCTAAGACTCGGTTCGCTCGCGGAAATTAGTACGCTTCGGATTGCACCGAAATTTCATCGAACTGAAACCCCGGCGAGCTGGGCAGTTCGTGGGCAGTCGATCGGCCATCCTGCCAGCCGACACGCCATCAGATGGCCCTGAAGCATCGACCAATCGTCGATTGTGTCCACGTCGTACCAGATGGGGAGGAGGGCCAAGCGAATGCCCGTCAGTCGGGCGACGGTTTGCCGTAGCACCTCCGCCGTCCCCCAAGCGATTTCGTCGAAAATTTCAGGCGAATGTCGGGAGAGTCCGATCAGGTAGTAGCCACCATCCGCGGCCGGTCCAAGTACGACTTCGTGGGACTGCAACAATTTAAAGGCTTGCCGGGCAAATTCGACGGGGAGCGTGGGGCTGTCGGTACCCACTGCAACGACGGCCGATGACTTCAGGGCGAATGATTGTTCGAAGAATCGCTGAAGACGTTCGCCCAAGGAACCCGCTCCTTGAGCCTGCAAGCACCAGCGATTTCGGGTCAGCCCGAAAAAAAGATCTCGGTCTTCGTCGGGCGTGAAGAGGACGACTTGTTGCTCTGCGATGCCGTCAAGTCGAGTCAGGGCATCCTGGAGGAATGCGTCAGCGAGTTGGGTGGCGAATGATACTCCGAGCGTCGCAGCCAGACGAGTCTTGACGAATCCAGGACGGGGCCATTTGGCGAACAAACCGAGACGGTTCATGGGAGGGGGCGGTCAAAAAAAGACCCCCGAGACGATCGGGGGGTAGATAGGATCCGTCGGTCGGGACCATACTCAGTCATCACGACTGGACACACGATCATAGATTTCGTCGAGATCATCCGACAGTGCCGTGTCGTTCGGCAGTTGATACTGCATGAGGAAGGCATCTTCCCCGCTGTCTTCGTAGTACCCACGAAGAACCTTGACGGCACGGAAGGTCATCGAGCGGAAGAAGAGTTGGGCCGGGAGATTGGTCTCTCGAACCGCGAGGGTGACGCGAGTCCGGCGATGGCTCGACAATTTCGCGATCAATTTATGGATCATCTGTCGCCCGATTCCCAGACGCCGGTATTGCGGAGCGACGGCGAAGTTGAGGACGTGCAGCTTTGTCTTGTGCAATTCATAAATCATAAAACCGACAACGTTCTCCTCGATCTCCGCGACCATGCCGATACAGTTGCGTTGACGTAAGCAGCGAAGAAAGTCTTCCTCGCTCCAGGCATGCTCAAAACTCTGGCGCTCGGTTTGCAGAACCTCCGGCATGTCCCGGCGGATCATCCAGCGAATATGGACGCGAACCTGTTCCTTCAAGTTTCGTCCGGCAGTCATGGAATGACACCTCCCCTCCTTGGGCTGCGCTCCCGCACTTTGCAGGTCACGCACCTTCCGTTTCGACTCCATCCGTCGCTTGGCGGGAACTCCGTCGCTCATGGTGTCATCCTTGATGCCGTCGAGTCCTCACTTCTCTCGTCACTGGAACACGTTGGATATTAGCGTCGTGCCAGCCAATGCTCAAGTCCAAAGGTATTGTCGTCCAGCGGCTCTGTGTCGTCGATGATTGATCCGGTTTTTCCCTCCGCCTGCGAGGCGACTCGGCCTATCGCACCGCTCCTCGACTTTGATTCCATGCTCCGTCGCCTCGCCCAACCTAACCACGGCGTTTTAGGGTCGGTAGAACCGGCTGCTCTCTTCTTTGAACACCGGTTGCTGTAATTGATCGCAGGTCAATTGAACGCGGAATCGTAAATCGCCGGCTGCCTTGCTCCTCACTTTTAATCGGTAGATCAGGTCAGCCTTCGTCGCCAATTTTGCGAACGGTGAAAACTGTACCTGACCTACCTGAACCTTATACGATGTGGGTGCCGAGGCCTCTCGCAGCTCCATGCCCTCGGGCAATTGCGCAACGATCTGAATCCCCGTGCACGGACACGTTCCTTGATTGACAACACGAATCTCGTACTGCGCGTCGGTATCGACCGGTGATGGGTCATCCAGGTCGATTACCTCCAGCGACAGCGCCGGGATACCTTCGACGGAGAATGAGGCCTCCCCTTTGGCATGCAATCCCGGCTCTGCCACGGCCACGGCGGTGCAGGTCGTCGGCCCCAAGCCCACGCCTCGAATCTTCATTGTCCAGACTTTTTTCCCTCCCGGCTCCAGCGTCGGACACGACCAACTTACCGTTCGGCTGGCCGCGTTGTATCGACCGCCCTCGTCCACCGCCACGAACTCGGTTCCCTCGGGGATTCGTGTCCCCACTCGGACCATGCGAGCGGCGGCGGTCCCCGGGTTAGTTACCTCGATTGAGACTAACCCTTCGCACTTGATCAAACAGATTTTCGGTGCGCCGACCCGGATCTCCAGCGCCGGTTCGATGATGCGAATCGTCGTCTTTGCGATTGATTCCAAGTCCGAATTCTGCAAGGTGCCTGCCTGTTTCACCTTGGTCATCGATTCGTCGGCGTAGGCCTCGAGTTGATGTTCAAATGCTCCGGTTTTCACGGCCGTCGTTTTCAATGTGACGTGGCGCGATTCGCCTGGCTCCAGCCCAACGACCTCCGCTTCCAACAACTCGCCGGCGGGATGGTGCAGCCCCGCCGGCAGCCGATCACGAAGAAGAATGCGCCGAATCGGACCTGTACCGGTATTGGCTAAAGTGATGTGGTAGACGACCGTTTCTCCGACCAAGGCCGACTCCGGACCCGTGATCTTCACCTCCAATTTGGGCCGAGTTATACGCACCGTTGTTCCGCAGAGGGTGCTGAACGTCACGCGTGCTTGCCAGGAAATTTCACCTTCAGCGCTGCTGAGACACTCGACGCGGATGCGTCTTTCGGCCCCTGCCTCCAGGTTACCAAGCTCCCACACCAGGGAGTTGCTGCTCCGGTTCGCCCATGGCTCGCCCCCAAGATACCGGGTTGATGGCGGCAACGGTTCCTCGACGCGAACCCCTTCGACGGTGTGCTGCCCCACGTTGCGAACGATGATTTCATGTTCGGTCGGTTGACCCGCGTTTGCTGTCGGCGCGCTAACGATCTGAACCGATACTTGAGGCGATTGGGATGCGATCGGGACCGAGCGAGCGTCGCGCAGAGGAATCGCCGAGGGCATGGCGATTGCTTGGCCGGTCGCTGGTTCGGCGGAAAACTCGGGGACCGGAACGCCCTTGAGGGCGGTTGTCGGTCGCGACGAAAGAGGCGGCAGGGTTCCCGGTGTCGCAGGGCGGGAACCGGCATCGTCCGCGCCGACGCAGGCCGCCAACAGTAACCAGGCGATGTGAACGCCGAGCCAATGTTTCATGACTCGTCCCTCCGATTCGAGGTCGTTCTGTCGGGGTCGGGAGCCGGATATTTCCGCGCGTTGCGGATCATCTTGTCATGAATGGCGTCACTCAGATCAATTCCGGTGCTCAAGCACAGGTTGAACAATAGACAAGCGATGTCGGCTAATTCATCGGCCACAGCCAAACGCTTCTCCGGATCGTCCACCACGCGGCGAGATGGCTCGCTATCGATCCAACGATAGATTTCCAAAAGTTCCCCAACTTCACACGCCAGGGCCATGGCCAGGTTTTTCGGCGAGTGAAACGGTTCCCACTGCCGCTCGGCGGCGAATCGCCGGACAGCCTCTTTCAACTCCGCAATCGTGGTCGTGGAGTCCGACATGCGGCCGCCAGTTTTCCTTGGACCCTTGCTTGCCGACGTCTCGGCACCCCCTGCGCCGGTCGGCAGCTCCCCCTCGGTCCGAGCGGCAGGACGATAACGCCCCCAGCGGCCCTGTCAAGGGGGAATTCTGCAATCGAGCTTCGATTGGTTAAGAGGAGCGATCCCGTGTCAGTCGCCGAATCAATTCAGCCTCGCCGGGGTACTGTCGCAGCAGGTCGTCGCGTTGCCCTGGTTCGTAGTCCTCCTCATCGAATCCGGGAGCCATGGTTGTTCCCAACAGGGCGAAGCGCCCCCCCTCGACGAGTTGGCTTCCCTGCCAGACGCCGCCCGGAACGACCACTTGCGGTTGGTGGCCGATCAAGACGCCCGAGCCTAACGTCACGACGCAGGTCGAGCCGTCCGGCCAAAGTTGCAGCATCTGCACCGGGTCTCCCAAGTAGAAATGAAAAATTTCATCGGTCGGCAAACGATGGATCGCCGAAAACGTCTGTGGCGTGAGAAGGTAGTAAATGGCGGTGCCGAGCGATCGCGACTCCCCGTGACGATCGATCTGTGCCACCGATCGGTACGTTTCGCGGAAATAACCTCCCTCGAGGGGATGTGGGACTAATTGTAGAGTTCGAATGATTTCCTGGACTAATGGCATGTGGCTCTCCTGGACGCCGACCATTACCGATTTCACGCCTGCGACGAATCGGCTCGCCGGGCGGCAAGGATGTAGTAACCGCGGCTTTCAAAAACTTCGGGTTCCCCATACTTCTGTTGCACAATGGGATCGACGCTCGCCCATTGTTTGGTCACGAGGTAGAACCGGCCGCCCGGTTTGAGCAGCGCGTGCGATCGTTCGACAAAGAGTTGGGTGATAGAGTCGATCGCGTAATACGGCGGGTTGGTAAGGATCACGTCGAACTCGTCCGTCGGCAGAGATTCGAGTCGGCTGGCGGTGTACACTCGAAAATTTGATAAACCCGCATGGCGCGCATTCAAGTCGGCCAGCGCCGCTGCCCGAAGGTTGCTGTCGATGAAAGCGATGTGGCCCGATGGACCGGTGCGTCGGGCCGCCGCCAATCCCACTGCGCCCGCACCGCATCCCAGGTCGAGCACGCGGTCGCCAGGGCGGATTTCGGCGGCGAGAAGGAGCGCGCGAGTTCCCGCATCGAGTTGCCCGTAGGTGAACACCCCGGGTCGAGTCAGGAACCGCAACGGCCCAGCGTCGTCGACTCGGGCATGAACCCACATTTCGTGCCGTCGGCGGGGTCGATCGCCTTGTCGGTACGCCCAGATGATCGAACCATCGGACGTCTCCGTCAACGAGGCTTTGCCGAATATCTTCTTCAGCAACTTCGGATACAAGTCATCGCCACGGTGAGGCGACAAAACGATGAGGGCTCCACCCGGTTGCAAGACATGAAACGCCTGCTCGACCATGTCGATTTTCAACTCGCGCTCGGCTCGCGGCGGCGACGGGAAAACAACGGTCTGGAAATCCGCCGGCAGATCCCATAGATCGGCGGATGCCTGGACTTGAAGGGGACAGCCCGCGTCGGCCAACTCTTCGCGGAGTCGCGTCGCTTGAAACAGATCCATCTGATATGCGATCGCGCGGGGTTGGTCGAGCCGAGCGGCCAGTTGCGCGATCAATCGTGGAGCACCGAGAACCCAAGCGATCGGCGGATGGATTCGTGGCAACGCCGCTTCGAGAAGAGGGAGAAATTGGGACATATGCCTTAGTCTATTTCCCTCTTCCCGAACGCAACAGGTGGGGGCAGACGATCAGGGAGTTGGTTTGCAATAGGCCAACGCCATCAACGCGAAGCCCGTCACGAGGTGAGGGTCGCCCTCCATCCATCGATCGTTGTCGTTGGCCCAACTGCCATCAGCTCGTTGCCTTTGGGCAAGGGCCGCGATTAAATCAGCTCGCCAGTCATGCTGCCGTCCTTGCGCATCGATAATGACTCGTTCACCAAGCAAGTACAGCGCCTTGGCAAAGGTGTGGTAATAGTAGTACAAGCCGCGATCTGCCGTCGCTTTCGGCATCCCAGGGTTGGCGTCCAGTGTGTAATTCTTTTGCACCCATTCAATGGCTTTTTTCATGCGGGGATCGTCTTTCGAGACGCCGCAGTAGATCATGCTTTTGATCCCGGCATAGGTCATACTGCCGTAGCCTGGAAAAGCCTGTTGCGCGTTATCAATTTTGGTTTCTCCGCCGCCGGCAGGCGTGTAGATGAAACTCCCGTCGTTGATTTTGTCCGCCCAGGGTCGGTCGTTGTACTCACTTTTGAAGTTTTGACTGCGGCTGACGAAAACCAAGGCCTTGCGGAAAGCAGGGTCATCGGGCGGCACACCCGCCGCCTTCAGTGCTTCGAGGAAAAATTGCGTATTGGACATGTCGGGCCGCGAACGACTGTCGTAGCCCGCTCCGCCGTAAAAGTCATCCTCGGGAGTTTTGCCTTCGCCCTCATCCCATTGCAGTTTCTTCAAGAATTCCGCGGCGTTTTTGACGACCGCTTGATATTTGTCGGAGCCAGCGGCACGCAGGGCCATCACATTGACGCTCGTTACGTAATTTTGGAGCTGCACTCGCGCTCCGGGGCCGGCAATGTGACCGGCCTCGGGGTTAATGAGCGATTCAATATAATGGATGGCTTTCGTCACCATCGGGTCGTCCACCGACACCCGTCCCGTTTCCAGAATTCCGGTGAGCACGACGCCTGTGATGCCGGGGTTTCGATTGGAACTCCACGAACCATTTTCGGCTTGTGACTGTCGCAAAAACTCGATGGCCCTGTCCACCATTTGTTCCCATTGGCGTTGGACAGGCCGCTGGGGTTCGCCCGCCCACACCCCCCCGGGCAAGCAGCCAATCAGGTAGACCCCGACGAATAATTGGGTTCTCATGTTGACCTCGTTAAACCGGCAACAAACCATCCCGAATCTTCATTGTACGCAAGCAAGTCGTATGCCGTGCTCAGACCCACGAAGGCGACGGTGGTCATCGGCCACGGTTTGACCACGGAATGGACAGGTTCGGGCACGGAATATCCAACGAACGCGGGTTGACCCCTCGGCCAGTGTTTGGCACACTGACCAACCCAACGGTCTAGACCCATTCCGGAGCCTTTATATGGCCACAACCTCGACGACCCATTCCTGGGAGCATTCGCACCCCCAGTCGCTGCCGGAAGGAGCGACGTGGTTGTGGTCCAGAGTCTTGTTCCCTGGCGAACCACCATCGGTCGGTCGGATCAATCGCGTGGTATTCGGGCTCCTGTTGCTGTTGCCCTGCCCCCTCCTGTACGGAGATCTCTCGCATCATTTGTTCGAGCCGGACGAATCACGCTACGCCGAGATTCCCCGCGAAATGCTGGATCGAGGCGATTGGATCGTTCCACACTTACAGGGTGAGCCTTACCTGGACAAGCCGCCGTTGTTGTATTGGCTGGTGATGATGAGTTATCAGTTGTTTGGTGTCTCGGCGTGGTCGGCCCGACTGATCCCCGCGGGGGCGCTGCACACCACGATCCTTCTGACGTATCTCTTCGGACGACGTCATCTCGGGGAACGAAGTGCGCTTTGGGGAACGGTTTTTTTGACCGTGGCACCCGGGTTCATCGTGATGGGTCGGCTCCTGATTCTCGATGGCTTGCTCACCCTGTGGACCGCCGCCTCCACCTGGGCGGCTCTCGAGGCGATTCGCCAAGGTCAACTTCGACGCACGTGGTGGCGGATTTCTTGGCTGGCCACCGGTCTTGGCATTCTCACGAAAGGTCCGGTCGCACTCGTCCTGGTGCTGATTCCGATTTGGGTTTACAGCCGATTACAGCGGATCTCAGCCGTCGTCGGTTCGCGATCTTACGTTGAGTATGTCCTGGGTTCTTTAGCGATCAGCTTGCCGTGGTATGTCGCCATCGGTTTCCGCGAACCTGTCTTTTTGCGATACTTTTTGTGGGAGCACAACGTCGTTCGTTTCTTTGCCCCGTTTGATCACATTCGACCGATCTGGTTTTACCTTCCCATCGCTTGGGCAGGCTTACTACCCGCGGCCTGGTTCCTTCCGGGCCTGGTCTCCTCATTCCTCCGACGCCCTACCGTCGATTCCCCTCCGCGTCCGAGGGAACTGGGCTTTTATTTCCTGGCTGGATGCTGGGTTCTACTTTTCTTTTCTTTGTCGGGATCCAAATTGCCAACCTACATCCTCCCCGCGTTTCCAATCAGTGCCTTGGGTTTCGGTTGGTACGTCGCCCAAGGTAAGCGTTGGGTTCGGCGACTTGCGGCCGGTCTTGCGGCGATCAGCTTCATCCTGCTCGTGGTCTTCAACCTCTTCTTGATACCTTGGTATGCAAAACTGCGATCTCCGATGGGAGAGCCCGACAAAGTTATTCCCTATTGTGCCGATCGCTGCCAGCCGGTGTTGTGTTTTCCCCGATCGTGTGATTCCGTTGCCTTCTATCTCGAGCGAGATGATTTACGGAATATTCGCAGTAAGAACTTTCCCGAACTCATCGACGCTTTGCGCCAGAACCCGCGTACCGTCCTCCTGTGTACTCATCGCCACTCCTTTGAGTCGATCCGCCTGGCCTTACCAAGCGACCTGCGCATCGCGGAGAGAGTTGCCTTCCGACGCGACATCGATACCGAAGTCTGGTACGACAAATTAGCCAGTGAGACACCTTGGGGCTTGTGTGACCTATTGGTCATCGAACGAAACCGGTAGCTAACCTCCCAATAAAAGAGCCAGCACGACAAGACGTCGCGCCGGCTCCACGTTTTTGATCCGATGGCGAGGTCAATTTTACGGATTCTATTTCGTATTCCTCGCCCAATGCACCCGCATGGAATCGGACGACCGTATGTGCTCACCGTAGGCGGGATACCGAAATCGCTTCGGCTCGGGGCTCTCTCGTACCAAGCGCACGTCGGTCGGCGGATCGCCGCCATCTGGTTTTGTCGACTTGGGTGCGGGTTCTCCAGGTTGAGGTGGCAACGGCATGGGTGGCTTCATCGGTTCGACCTGCGATGGCACACCGGGCAGAGAGCGAGGCAATGCCTCCGCAGGTGTACCCGACGCTGCCGGGACCGACGGCGATGGCGCGACGGCCGCCGCCCGAATCGGTATCGTGCATGCGTCATAAACAATCGTCGACGACGACCAACATGAAGGCACGCTGTAGTAGTAGGTCGTCGTTACCCAGGGATGGTAACAGGACGAATAATAATAGGTCGGATAACTGACCCAATATCGGGCATAACTCGGGTAACCATAATAACCGTGCCAATAACCGGCGCGCCAAGCATAGGTGCGTGGCAAGAGGTATGTGCCACCATACCAACCGCGGACATAGCCGAGCCGATATCGAAGGTTAATCTCCTGCAGATCGGCTTCCGAGTCGATGTCCCGAGCCGATGACGTGATTTCCTCCGAGGTGGACGATTGATCGAGACGATCGTGAGGTAATCCTTTCAAGGAAAAAGTGTCATGTGCGAAGCCGAGGCTGGTGAACCCTCCCGTCGTCAGCGCGAAGAGAACTGACATCCTGAGCACGGGTCGAATCATCGTCTGCTCCTTCGGCGAATGGGCAAGGCGACAGCGGCAGAAGAAATGGATTTCGAGTTCCCCCCTCTTGCCGATCACCCCAACATTGTATGCGAAGGGCAGGGGACCCACAAGCCGACGATTCAACTGGGCAAGGGCTGTTGAAGCAGCGCGTGCACGACCTGGACGACCCGAGCAGCAGCGGCGGCCACCATCTTCTCTCCTTTCTCGGCCGTTGCGAGTTGGCAGTAACCGACGGCCCCGTGATCGGTCCGCTGGCGCATATCGTGTGCCAAAAACAGTCCGCGAAATGCGGCGATTTCGGGCTCAATATCGTCGCGAATCAGATGATTGCGGACCAGATCCGGCCGCAGGGCGAGCATCATCGACGTCTCAAATTCGCAGGCATGGCCCATGAGTTTGCGCGGGCCGTCGGCCAAGGCCGCAAGTTCCGACTGAGCTAAGTCCCAATACGATGCCGCCGCGAGAAGACATCTTGGGTAGTTCGGTTGAATCGAGCGAAGGGCCGTCTGCATCGTGTCGATATTGCCGCCGTGGCCATTCAAAACCAACAGCCGCGAAAAACCGTCATCGAGGATGGGCTTGAAGAACTCTCGCAGCAGCGCCACGTGCGTCTCTACCGGAACGGACAATGTCCCGCCGAAGCGCAAATGATGATGGCTCGCCCCCAGCCAGAGAGTCGGGAGCAAGAGCAGGGCCTGGGTCGCTTGTTGTTCGGCCGCCTCAGCGACTGCGGTCACCAAAATCGTGTCGGTTGCCACCGGGAGATGGTCTGAGTGCTGCTCGCATGCCGCGACGGGAGCGACCACGACCACTCTTTGTCGGTCGATCCGGCGAATCTCCGGAGCTGTCATTTCGGCGAAACGCATCGGAAACCCTCTTGACCTGTCCATACCTCCCTGGCATGAGGCGATTGGAGGCAGATTATACATCGTCTGCACCATAAGGGGAAAAGGATGCGTTACTCGTTGGCCTTGGTGGTCTTGGCAACCGGGTTCATCGGCTGTGACGGTCAGGATGCCGATCGCTTGAATCGTGTGGGTAAAAAGCTCGCAGAGAAGGTTCGCCATTCGGCCGAGTCAGCGCACCTTCCAGCGATTGAAGTGCATTGGCCAAAACCTGCAGGTGAAACGAACGACAACCAATCTTCGAAATAAAAAGCGGCGTGGACGAGCAACCTCCACGCCGCGCTAAAGAGTTGACGAAGTCAGCGATCAATACATGTCGTCATATCCGCCGTTGCCGCCACCACCCTTCTTGCCTTTCTCTTCTTTAGGCAGTTCGGCCACCAAGGCGTCGCTGGTGAGCAACAAGGTCGAGACGCTGGCGGCATTTTGCAAGGCCGAGCGCACCACTTTCAGCGGATCGATAATCCCTTCTTTTACGAGGTCGCAGTAGCGACTGAGACGCGCATCGTAGCCGAAGTTGAAGTTCTTCTCTTCCAAGACTTTGGCCGCAACGATGTTTCCGTCCTCACCGGCGTTTTCGACGATTTGGCGCAACGGTGCCCGACAAGCCCGCAGCACGATGTCGTAGCCGACCTTCTCGTCATGAGAAAGTTCGCCCTCGGGCTTGACGGCGGCAGCGGCCCGCAGCAAGGCAACGCCCCCACCCGGCAAAATCCCCTCTTGGATGGCGGCCCGAGTGGCGTGCATCGCATCTTCGACACGCATCTTCTTTTCTTTCATCTCGCTCTCGGTGGCGGCGCCGACGTTAATCTTCGCCACGCCCCCCGACAGCTTCGCGATCCGTTCGCTTAATTTCTCCTTGTCGTAGTCACTCGTGGATTTCTCGAGCTCGCGTTGGATCATCGCAATGCGTGCTTTGATGTCCGTGCTCTTTCCTTTCCCCTCGATGATGGTGGTATTGTCCTTGTCCACCTTGATCTTCTTCGCTTGACCCAGATCCTTGATTTGCACATTCTCCAATTGGATTCCCAGGTCCTCGAAGATGGCCCGACCGCCCGTCAGGATCGCGATGTCCTCGAGCATCGCCTTCCGCCGGTCACCGTAGCCAGGGGCCTTCACCGCGCAGACTCGAAACATGCCCGGACGCTGAATCTTATTCACCACGAGGGTGGCCAAGGCTTCGCCTTCGACCTCCTCGCAGATGATCAACAACGGGCGACCTTGCTGCACCACCGCTTTTTCCAAGATCGGCACGATGTCTTTGTTGGTGCTGATCTTCTTTTCGTACACCAAGACATAGGCATCTTCCAATTCGCACTCCATCGTCTCGGGATTCGTGACGAAGTACGGTGACAGATAGCCACGGTCGAATTGCATTCCCTCAACGAACTCGTGCGTGGTTTGGGTCGTCTTTCCTTCTTCGACGGTCAGGACGCCGTCCTTGCCGACCTTGTCCATCGCTTCGGCAATGATCCGACCAATCTCTTCATCGTTGTTGGCGGCAATGGTCGCCACCGAGACCATGTCGGCCTTGCTCTTGATGTCGATCTTGGCCGCTTGGAGCTTGGCGACAATGTCCTCGACTGCCTTTTCGATGCCTCGTTTCATCAGCATCGGGTTGACGCCGCTGACCACAGCTTTGAGACCTTCATTGTAAATGGCCTCAGCGAGCACGGTGGCCGTCGTGGTCCCATCGCCCGCCACGTCGCCGGTCTTGCTCGCCACTTCGCGGACCATCCTCGCGCCCATATTCTCGTAGTGGTCCGGAAGATCGATCTCCTTCGCGACGGTGACGCCGTCTTTCGTCACAGTCGGCGAGCCAAACGACTTCTGGATAATCACGTTTCGGCCCTTGGGTCCCAGCGTGACTTTGACGGCTTTCGCCAATTTCGACACGCCGCGACGCATCGCCTCTCGGGCTTCTTGATCGAATGCAATTTGCTTGGCGCTCATCGGTTCAAGATCTCCTGCATCCAGATGGAATATTGACTTCAAACGACGAACAATGGATCAAAATTGGTTCGAGGCCCCCTTGCGTCGGCGCCGGGCGCTTACTCGAGGACGGCGAGCACATCTTCCTCGTGCATCACCAGGATGGTCTCGTCCTTGGCCCGGTCCTTGAATTCGTCGCCGGCCCAAGCCGTGAAAAGAATCGTGTCACCTTCCTTCACTTGCAGGCCGCGGCGAGTCCCGTCCTTCAGCAGTTTGCCGGGGCCGACGGCCAAGACGGTGCCTTTTTGCGGCTTCTTCTTCGCGGTGTCCGGCAAGACGATTCCGCCGGCGGTTTTCGACTCCTCGGGGTGACGCCGCACAATGATGCGGTCTCCCAACGGTCGTAGGTTCATGGTGGCTCCGAAAATACTCTCAACAGCGTCGTGCACCAACGTTGGGGGGCAGAAGCAACTTGCGTGCCTGTTGCGAAAGTTTCTGTAAACAATGATGGCGAATAGACTTGAGAAAAATCGCCGAATTGCTCACCCGAAAGTAAACTGCCAACTCCGGTGCCCGTCAGTTGTGGTGAACTGTCGGATTGACAGGTCGTGACGCGGCCGATCAAAACTCGCCCCGCCCGCGTTTGGACCACCACGGCAGTTGGGACCCGCCGTCAATCGACAACGTCGAGCCGGTGATGTAACTGGAGTCGGGATCGACGAGGAACAAGACGCCGCGAGCGATTTCTTCGGGTTGGCACATTCGACCCAACGGAAGATCCTTGGCCGAGCGGGCCAGCACTTCCTCGGAGAAGAACTTGCGCTCACCTTGCGTGTCGGTCCACCCGGGGTGGATGATATTCACCCGGATTCGATAGGGAAGCAGCTCGACGGCGGCTGTACGGGCCATCTGATCGTTAGCGGCCTTGGCCATGTTGTAGGCCATGCAACTGGGGATTGCCAGTTTGGCGTGGGGCGAGCTGATGATGACGACATTGCCGCCTTGGTTGCGGGCGATCATGTGGCGCGTTGTCTCCCGCAAAACGTAGTATGCCCCCATCATGGAAACCTCGATCGTTCGGCGGAAGCCTTGCAAATCAGCCTCCCAGAACAATTCGCGGTCGCTGTAGACGGCGCTGTTGACCAAAATGTCGATCTGACCGAACTGTCGGACGACGTCATCGACCATCTGTTCGACGGCCAGATGGTCGGAGACATCGACGGGGTATTGCAAGGCCCGACGGCCCAAACTCTGGATTTGAGCCGCCGCTTCGTGAGCCGACTCGTGGAGCGAGAAATAATTCAGGGCGACGTCACAGCCTGCCTTTGCCAAGGCCAGGGCCGCGGCACGTCCAATCCCCGAAGAGGCCCCCGTCACCAACGCCTTTTGCCCGGCCAGCCGCTGTTCCATTGCGTTTCCCAATGAGCGGAGACGACGAACCGGTCCGCATGCGCGTCGGTCGGCTCGTCGTCGGCTGGAACTCGTTATCGACAGAGGGCGGGATCGCGTCAATCGTCGTCGGCGTCAAGTTCATCGTCGTCATTGTAAATCGCCTGCCGCGATGCTTTAGTCAGACCGGCTTTCTCCATCAAGGATTGGTTAAAGACGCCATCGGTCTCAGCGAGGACCGCTTCAAGGGCTTTCTGACCGTGCAGGGGCAACTCGTAGTTGATCGTGTAATCGCGCTTCCCGATCGTGATCTTGTCGCCGGGCCGCAAGGGGCGATAGCGCAACCGTTGGCCATTCACCTTAATGCCGTTCGTACTATTCAAATCACGCACGACCCAATAACCGTCCTTGTAGGTCAGCTCACAGTGAAAGCTCGAAACATTGGGAAACGGCAGGCACACGTCGCAGGAGCGACGTCGGCCGATCTTCATCGTAGTGCGGATTAAAGGGATCGTGTCTCCCCCTCCCGCAGGAACCAATTCGCCCAATAAAGGTTTGCCCATTGTTCCACTCGCTTGACCAATCGGTCGATCATCAAATTTATGACTCAAATAAAAACCCCGCGGTTTCGCATTCGGTCGCGAAACGCTACCATAATTTTAAGTCATGACACGTGAACGCGGAACTGACTTCGGGGAGAAAAACGAATACCGTGCATACGGATCGGGCCGAACCGCCGTATCTCTCTTTTCGCCAGTTCTTGACGGAGCGATTCGGCGAACGAGTGCATCGAATTGCCTTGGATGGCGGCTTCACCTGTCCGAACGTGGACGGCACCGTGACGACGGGCGGTTGCGTCTATTGCGATAACCGGTCATTTAGTCCCAATCGTCGCCTCCCCCGGCGCTCCATCCGCGAGCAAATCGAACACGGCATGGATGTCCTTCGGTCGCGGTACGGCTCGAAAAAGTTTCTCGCCTACTTTCAAGCGGGTACCAACACCCACGGAACGGTCGAAAAGCTCCGGCGACTCTATGATGAAGCTCTCTCGTATCGGGACATTGTCGGATTGATGATCGGCACCCGGCCGGACTGCTTGCCGGAACCAATTCTGGAATTGATTTCCAGCTACGTGCGACGATGTTGGGTCTGTCTGGAGATTGGGCTGCAAACCAGTCACGATCGTAGCTTACGCTGGATGAATCGAGGGCACGACGCCGCTTGCTTTGTTGACGCGGTGCAACGTTGCCGAGGGCGGGGATTCGATTTGTGTGTGCATGTCATTCTCGGTTTGCCTGGCGAGAGCCACGCCGACATGATGGCCACGGCGGAGACCTGCGCCAGCCTGGGTCTCGATGCCATCAAAATCCACAACTTGCACGTCGTGCGGGATACGCCCCTGGAGGCCATGTTTCGCCGGGGCGAAGTGACGATCATGTCGTTGGACGAATACGTCCGTCTGGCGTGTGACTTCGTGGAGCGGCTGCCACCGTCGATGGTGATTCATCGGCTCAGCGGTGATGCACCCGGCGACTACCTCGTCGCGCCGGAGTGGTGTCGGAACAAGTCAGCGCTTCTCCGAGAGATTGAGAAGGAGTTTCGCCGGCGAGGCACTCGACAAGGGAGCCGATTCCGCGAACAATCGGCCCCGGTCTTTCATCGGACGGCGTTGCCCATCGTGGATTAGACTCGCGCGAACAAAAAAACCCACCGAGGGCAGCGCTCGGCGGGGCGAACAAATGGCCGGACAAATCGCGCCGTGAGTCGGTCATCGATTCGGAGCAACCAGGCGCGCTTGGCCGGTCGGATTGGTCACAGGAGCAGCCCCCGGAGTGATCGACTCGGAAACGATTCCTGCAGCGGGATGAGCAAAGTAGGGGTTCCACGGCTGCCCAAGGTGTTGCGGCGGCTGGAACGGAGCACCGATAGGTGCGGGCAGTTGGAAGTGGGCGTCGTAGGGCCAATACAAGTACCAGGGTGCAGCTTGGAAGGGTGGCTGAAAGAAGCCTAACCCTTGCTTTTGAGGATAAGCCGGCGGATGGTTGGCGAAGGCGCCAAGAAGTCCGGCACATTTTCCGCTCTTGCAGCCTCCGAAGAGTCCACCGCGGCCGACGTGTCCGCCCTGGCAGTCGTTGCAACCTGAGGCGCGGAGCGGGCCGAAAGCCGAAACGCTCGCGGGCACGGTCAAGGCTGCCGCGGCGACGACGAGTAATCGAGGCAATCGCATCATGCTTAGAACTCCTGTCGCTGAAACCGAGCCGTCAGGACGGCCCTGGATGAGAAACGAAATTTAGGGACGTCGGAAATCCTCTCCGTTGAGGGAAAGAATACGGGGGGCAAAGAAGCTTACGGTTTCGGGGGTGCCGGGGGGGCCGAGGGGGCGGGGTTTGCAGGAGCCGCTTGGTTCGGTGCATCGCCGATCGGTCGCGTCACTATCCCGTTTCCGTGCGGCGTGTCGGCCGATGGAGGCCATTGAAATTCCAGTGCCCCCGGAAGTTGGGGGTAACGAGCGGCAAAGTAAGGACTGTAGTCGAACAGAGGGCCTTTGGTGGGTTGGCACCAGAATCCCTCGATTCTTCCGACTCGGCGGTGACGGCCGAAGCTGAAAGGTGTGTCAGCTTGAACGTCCGAGACGACAAACGAGATTAGCCCGCCGGCGAGGATGGCTAAGAAGAGGTTGCGTTTCATCGCGGTTCATCCGTGGAATCGGCCCGGACCGCACTCCACGCGGAGCACGCCTCCTTGCCCGGGGATCGCTCCAGCATTGCCTACATTCGATCCGCTGGCCACGAGAATTACCGTGATCGCGTCCGACCGACCGAATCAAACGCCCCTACGATGCGAATCACCGTGCGCGTTTCACTCGTCAATTCGCAATGCGCAAACGTCACGTTACGATCCGCTCCGCAACTCCAGGAAGTTCCGCAACAGTGCTGGTCCTTCAACGGTTAAAAAACTCTCGGGATGAAATTGAACGCCGTGCAACGGCCACGATCGATGCCGCACCCCCATGATTTCTCCTTCCTCGGTCCATGCGGAGATGACGAAATCCGGATGGGTGAACGACTCGCGCCGAATGACCAGACTGTGATAGCGTGTTGCCTCGAAGGGATTCGAAAGTCCGCGGAAGACGCCTTCGCCGTCATGATAAATCAGGGAGGTTTTACCGTGCATGATCCGACTGTTTCGCACAATCTCGCCACCGAACACGTGCCCGATGCATTGGTGGCCGAGACACACACCCAGAGTGGGGATGCGAGAGGCGAATCGTCGGATGACCTCGTTCGAGATGCCCGCCTCGCGTGGCGTGCAGGGGCCGGGCGATATGATCAGATGTGATGGCTGCAAAGCCTCTACCTGATCGAGAGTAACTTGATCGTTCCGAAAAACGCGAATATCCAACTCCGGGTTCAGCTCGCCCAATCGCTGGACCAGGTTGTACGTGAAGGAGTCGTAGTTGTCGATCAGCAAGATCATGACATCGTCCCGAACGACGACGATGTCTGCTCGCCATTTCGGGCGAGTTCCATCGCTCGCCGGCTAACCGCCCCGGGCCGGAAGTGGTTGAGCGCTGTTGGCCTTTGGATCGTACTTCCCCTTGGCTTCGTCCGCGCTGACACGGATGAGGAACTCGGGCGACGCCGTGATGTCGTACCATGCGCCGTCCGCGAAATCGACCAGGGCCTTCCCATACCAATTGACCGTGACGACGCGGCCAATTCGCCCCGCGAACCGGCGGAGCTCCGGCCGATCCGGGTTTACCTTCACGTACTGGTCAGTCCAATCCGCTTTCAGCGCAGCGATCTGTTCGGCGGTGGGGGTGATCATGCGGTCGTCACTCTCATTGAAACATCGGCGAGTCCGAGCGGGGACCTCGCTCCCAATCCAATTGCTTCACAAATCGAGCCGCGTCTTCCGCTCCATAATCCCGGTGCATGCCGGCATCGCGCCAATTCACGGACAAACTTCCGTCATAACTAATGTAATTTAATGCTCGAATGATTCCCGGCCAGTCTACGCCGCCATGACCGGGCGATCGATAATCCCAACCGCGTCGAGGATCCCCCGGAGGCAGGTATGAGTTCAAAATGCTCGATCGACCGTTCAGGGTCAGGACGGCGTCATTGACGTGAACATGTACGATACGGTCCGCAAAGCGGTAAAGGAATTCAATGGGATCAACCCCTTGCCAATGAAGGGAGGCGGGATCAACAACAAAACCGAGTTCTTCCCGACCGCTCACCGCCTCCAGCAAAAGCTCTGCACTGTAAAAATCGAAGGCCAGTTGCCCCGGCTGCACTAGGTAGCCGAAACGCACCCCGATGTCGCGACAGGCATCCAGTATCGGCGTCATGCTCTGGGCATATTCCCGAAAGGCTCTTGCGACCATCTCCGTCGACACA
>CAKZUU010000003.1 GCA_937922175.1 uncultured Gemmataceae bacterium | reverse complement strand
ATCGTCGGCGAGACGATGAAGCGTTACCACCCGCACGGCGACAACTCCATTTATCCGACGCTGGTGCGGATGGCCCAGGATTGGGCGATGCGCGCCCCCTTGATCCAGCCGCAGGGGAATTTCGGCTCCATCGCCGGTCTTCCCCCCGCCGCGATGCGGTATACCGAGGCGCGCTTGAGTCCGGTCGCGGCGGAGATGCTCACCGACATCGACCACGAGACGGTCGATTTCATCGAGAACTACGACGGCAAATACCGTGAACCTCTCGTCCTTCCGGCCAAGTTTCCCAACCTTTTGGTGAATGGTTCGGACGGCATCGCCGTGGGCATGGCAACGGAGATCCCGCCCCACAATCTCCGAGAGGTGTGCGACGCCCTCATCAAACTCATCGACGAACCGGAGACCAGCATCGTCGATTTGATGCAGATCATCCCGGGGCCGGATTTCCCGACCGGGGGCGTGATTTATGGCCGAGCCGGCATTCTCGAGGGCTATCACACGGGCCGAGGCCGCATCGTTTTGCGGGCCCGGGCGGAGATTGTCGAAGATGGCAACCGCAGCCAGATCATTGTCCGCGAAGTGCCTTTTCAAGAGACGCGCAACCGGATCCACGAAAAGATTGGCGAAGCGATCCGCGAAGAACGCATCAAAGACGTCACGGAAGTCCGCGATGAATCCAGTGCCCGCTCGGGTGAGCCGGTCCGCCTGGTTATCCACTTGAAACGGGGAGCCGATCCTCACCTGGTGCTGAACCAGTTGTACCAATTCACGCCATTGCAAAAAACCGTCAGCATCATCCTCCTGGCGCTAGTCGATGGGCGCCCGCGCACCCTGTCGTTAAAACAGATGATGGAGGAGTTCCTTCGACACCGAGTCCAGGTGATCCGGCGTCGCACCGAATTTCTCCTGCGGGAGGCCAAAAGGCGCGGCCACATCTTGGAAGGCCAACTCATCGCTATTTCCTCTTTGGACGAGGTCATCCAGACCATTCGTGCGGCGCCGAGTCGCGCAGAAGCCAAGGTTCGACTGCAAACCATGCGCGTGGCCGCCTCTTTGATGCAACGAGCGTTGGGCGAAGAAGGTTTCGCCGCTTTGCAGCGCGAATTGGGAACGATGGACGACTACAGCATGACCGAGGCACAGGCCGAGGCCGTCGTCCGCATGCAGCTAGGTCAATTAGCTGCGTTGGAACGCGACGAGATCCTCAAAGAGTACGGTGAACTCCGTCAGCAAATTCTCGAGTACGAGCGACTACTCGCCAGCGAACAGGCCATCTTCCAGGTGATTCGCGCCAATTTGGTCGAACTGCGAGACAAATATGGCGACGAACGCCGGACGGAAATCGTCGATGAGGAAATCAGCGTCGATCTGGAGGACCTGATCCCCGAAGAACTCAACGTGGTGACGATCAGCCATCATGGTTATATCAAGCGGTTGCCGCTGAATACCTATCGTCGTCAGCACCGCGGGGGAAAGGGAGTCTCGGGAGGACAGACCCGCGAAGACGACTTCATCGAACATCTCTTCGTTGCCAGCACGCATGCGTATCTGCTGGGATTTACCAATCGCGGCCAGGTTTATTGGCTGAAAGTGCATCAGATCCCACAGGCATCGCGCACCAGCGCCGGCCGCGCCATTGCCAATGTCTTGTCGTTGCGACCGGAAGAGAAAATCACCAGTGTCATCCCGGTGCGAGAATTTGGGACCGATCAATATTTGCTCATGGCCACTCGACGCGGTCTGGTCAAAAAGACTCGTCTGGAGGAATACAGCCGGCCCCGTGCGGGTGGGATCATCGGCATCCATCTCGACGACGGCGATACCCTCATCGACGTCGCCCTCACGCACGGTGGCGATGAGGTGGTGCTCGCGACACGCCAAGGCATGGCCATCCGCTTCAGCGAATCTGACGTTCGCCCCATGGGACGCAATACCCGGGGGGTCCGGGGTATCAGCCTCGGCGGAGGCGACGAACTGGTCGGCATGGTCGTCGCCGACCCCGAAGGCTCGCTGCTGACCATCTGCGAGAACGGCTACGGCAAGCGGACGCCCTTCGGCCCCAATACCACCGATCACGACGTCGAGCTTCCCGAATCCGAAAGCGACGAAACCGTCGGCGACGATCTCTCGGAGAGCGAGCCGGATTCTGCCGACGAAGCCGACGCGTCCCCCACGGAGACGCGCTCGCAGATGCGGTATCGCCGACAACGGCGCGGCGGCAAAGGGGTCCGCGACATCCGAACCAACGAACGCAACGGCCCGGTCGTCCGAGTTGTCGCCGTTCGACCCGGCGATGAAATTATGCTCATCACCGTCCAAGGCATGGTCAACCGTACTCGGGTGGACGAGATTCGCCTGGTCGGTCGGAACACCCAGGGCGTTCGCATCATGAACCTCAACGAGGGCGACCGCATTGCGTCGGTGGCTCGAATCGCCCGCGATGATGTCGGCGATTCGTCCAGTGCCCCTTCCGTGCCGGACTCGACCTCGCCCGCCTCGTCCTGATGCCCGGTCCGACCGCCTCCGATCGGCCAGGGGCGCCTGCTGGTCCGGTGTCGCCGCGGTCTTTTAAAACGCCTACACCTTGCGGGAGAGACGCGCATGAAAGTGTTGCTCACCGGCGGTTACGGCTGCATCGGCGCGTGGATCGCCAAACGACTGCTCGACCGGGGAGCCTCGGTTGTTGTCTTCGACTTGAAAGAGAATCCCCGCCGGATGCGGCTCATCATGACCGAAGAACAGATCCGGCAAATCGTTTATGCCCCCGGTGATGTCACCGACGCCGATCTGTTGCGGCAGACACTCGAGACACACGGTGTCAGCCATGTCATCCATCTCGCGGGGTTGCAGGTCCCGGTCTGTCGGGAAAACCCTCTTCGGGGAGCAACGGTCAATGTGGTGGGGACGTTGGCCGTTTTCGAGGCCGTGCGGCAATCACGGTCGCCCATCCAACGACTGGTTTACGCCAGCTCGGCAGCGGTATTCGGTCCGCCGGAACACTATCAGCAAGGGCCATTACCCGACGATGTGCCGCTCGTCCCCTCGACCCACTACGGCGTGTTCAAATGCTGCAACGAGGGGAACGCCCGAATCTACTTTCAAGACCACGGGCTGTCGAGCATCGGGCTTCGGCCGTGGACGGTGTACGGTGTGGGACGCGACTTCGGCATGACCAGCGAACCGACCAAAGCCCTCAAGGCCGTCGCCATCGGCCAACACTATCACATCAGCTACGGCGGCTGGCAAGATTTGCAGTTCGTCGACGATGTCGCGGAGACTTTCATCCGGTGTCTGGAACGACCATTCACCGGCGCGAAATCGTACAACCTCCGAGGGCATGTGGTCGAACTATCGACCTTCCACCAGACTCTTTCTGAGGTGGCACCGGAAGCCCGTGACCTCGTGACGTATGGAACTCGGCAGATCGCGATCGCCTACGATCTGGACGATTCCGCGTTGCAACGAGATTTAGGACCGATGCCGCGCACGCCGTTGGCCGACGGTATTCGCCGTACCTTGGAGCACTTCCGGCGGCTGCATCGCGAAGGCCGACTGGACACGTCCGACCTTGAGGCCGCCCCCCCTCTTCCGAGTCGGGCGGACGAACCGTAAGGGTCATTTTTTCGGCGGCCCTTGGAACCATTTCGGAAGGTTTTTTTCCAGTTCCCGTTTGAGCAATTCGCCGGTCGTCTCGGCGGCATATCGGCCTATGATCTGTTGCAGACCTTGCGGATCGATACGGGGAGCGGCGAGCGATCCGCCGATGGGAAGCCGAACCACCGTCAATGAACGGGGAGCATTTTTCCCCAACCAGCGTGAAGGCGTGGGAAATTCGGCGAAGATGTTCAACGAGCCGTCCAATCCCACCGAACCGCTCGTCTTCAAGTCGATGTCGCCCAGAGGGATTTCCAAATTCTGGTGGTGCACACGCCCCTGCACTAGCCGCACAGGGATCGTCTGCTCCTTGGTCAGATGCAGTCCCACGGGCACCTTCAAGGCGCGGGTGATCTCCGTCAGTAGCGGTCCGGGCGTCGCTTTGATCGAATGGATGGTCACTTTGCCCCAAACGTCGGCTTGCCGCAGATCAAACAACGGAATCTTCGCTCCGTCCACAGCCACGGAAACTTCGCCCAGCGGATCACGCAATCCCGAAAAGGCGGGAGCAAGATAACCCAGCGATTCGTTCGATAACCCAGCCGTGATCTGTGCATGATCCAACCGGGTGTTCTTGCCGAGGATCAACAACGGCTTGGGTTCATCCAGTTTGACAAAAGGTTCCACGCGAAGTGTCCCCCGATTGAGCGTCGTCTCCACGGGGGTGAAGCGAATCCAACCGTCGCCCAGCATCCGAGCGTTCAGTTGGGCCGGTCCCACGGAACACCCCAGTACCTGAAGCGATTGCCAGCCGATGCTCCCCTCGCCTTTCAGCCCTGCCAGCCACGACGAGGAAGCTGAGGCCGGCGCCACCACCGGCCGAGAGCGGCTCAACGTTCCTTCGAGACGAAATGGGCGTTGGTCTCGACCCGTCACTCGAACGTCCAGGCCGAGCCGTCGTCGCAACTGCGGTTCGAGCCGTTCCCAATCGTACAGCAGCGTGCCGGTCAATCGAATCTCGGGAACGGTCGAGAGAGCGATAATCTGGCCCGAGGCGTTCAATCCCAGACCGGTGCACTCCAACTTGCCGTTCTCCAACGTGACGAGATCGCCTCGCCGCGATCGAGACGCGCCCACCACCAAGCGAACAACAGGCTCGGTCCAAAGAGGCCTGGTCGAGTTACCGACGATCAACTGCCTGACCGTGAAATCACCCTGGACGCGTGACGCTTGAGCATCAGCGGACATGTGCACCGTACCATTGAGAGTGCCGGCGAGGGGTTCCTCGTTCAGGCCGGGGTACCAACGTTGCAGCCGAGCGAGATCTCCCTGAATTTCGCCTCGCCCCGAGAGTTGCCAGATGGCAGGTGGATGGCGTTCAGCTCGAAAGGAAGGGAAAGTCGCGTGCAAAGCGGGACTGGTGAACGCGGCATCGCCGATTTCAATGACTTGCCCGCTGTCCGAATGCTGCCACTTCAACCGTGGGACACGGAGCCGAACATTCGGCTCGACGATGCTCCATCCCGCTTGGGCGAAGCGCAAGTTGTGGACGCCCACATCGATCGCATCGGCTTGAACCAAACCGGAGCCGACACGCACTCGACACGACGCATCGACGCTCCCCGCCGCCTGGACATCTCGGATTTCGGCGAGAAGAGGAGCGCATCGGTTGAGCCATCGACCGAGATCGCCTCGAAGTGCGAAATGGGCTGACGCAACGGAAAACGACCACAGATCGGCCAAGGGTTCGACCAGTTGGATCGTCAGCATGTCACCACCGCCGGCGAGCATGGCCCGGCCGGCCTCGATTCGGCACGCCTCCGACTTCACTTGTCCCTGGGCTTCCAAGCGAATTTGCAGATCGGGTTCACTCCAGGTCGTTTCGCCGACGACATACGACGCATCGCGGATTCGTCCCTCGGCTCGGATCTGAAACGTGTCTTGACGATCCCGCGCCAGGACCACTCGACCATTGAGACTGCCGGTCGGAATGTGGGGACCGATATCGACGAATTGCCGCCACCGATCGAAGAGTCGATCGAGCTCGCAACGGCCTTCAAGGGTCAGTTCCTCTTGCGTCCCCGAGGCTTGCAGTGTGCCAAAGTCCGTCTGCACGACGCAGCGGTCGATGCGAGGCATCCCTACCGCCGCCTGATGGGCCTCGAACTCGATGGCGATCGGGTTCGACCAGGTCATCGTCTGTCCGAGTCGATCGGCACGCAGATCGGAGGCGGTCAGGTTTCCTGTCCAAGACACGCCCTCGGCCGCCGCCGAACTACGGATGTGGCCGATCAATCGGCCGGCCGTCACGCGCAAATCGTCTCGCAGTTGCAACGGCCGAGACAACCACCGCGACAG
>CAKZUU010000002.1 GCA_937922175.1 uncultured Gemmataceae bacterium | reverse complement strand
CAACGGGCGTCTCCTCCGTCACCCTGGAGGTGCGGGCATGAATGAAATCCTCGACTGGGGGCTACATTTCGGCGATCCGCAGGTTTTTCAGAATCTGTCGCAGCCGGCCCAATTGGCTCTATTACTGGGTGCCATCGCTCTGTTGCCGACTCTGCTGGTCACCATGACGTGTTTCACTCGGGTCGTGATTGTTTTGTCATTTGTTCGACAGGGTATGGCCACCCCGCAGGTTCCGCCCAATAGCGTTTTAATCGGGCTGGCGATTTTCCTGACGATTTTCATCATGAAGCCGGTGCTGGATGACATCGGCACCCACGCGGTGACTCCGTACCGAGCCGGGCAACTGTCCGCCGCCGATGCCTTGAACAAAGGTTTCGGTTACTTGCGAGATTTCATGTTGCGACATACGAGGAAACAAGACTTGGCATTGTTCTTGTATTTGTCAGGCAAGGGCAGTCTTCAAGAACCGTCGCAAACGCCGGCGGTCGTCTTAATTCCCGCCTTTGTGATCAGTGAATTGAAGACGTCTCTGATCATGGGCTTCTGCATCTATCTGCCGTTCCTGCTGGTGGATCTCGTCGTCTCCAATTTGTTGGTGTCGATGGGGATGGTGATGATGCCCCCGGCTCTGATTTCCGGGCCATTGAAGTTGTTAGTCTTTGTCCTCGCTGATGGTTGGCATCTCACGACGCTAGCGATCGCCAACAGTTTTCGTTGATTCGCCGCCACCGTTTCCATGGAGGGATTCGCATGTCATCCTCGCTCATGATGGAATTGGGGCGAGACCTGTTTCAGACGGCACTTCTGGTGGCATTGCCGGCCTTGTTGACCGCTTTAGTCGTCGGATTTGTCGTGAGTTTGTTGCAGGCCATTACCAGCATCCAGGACCAAGCGCTGGGGCACGTGCCCCGTTTGGTGGCGGTGGGGCTGGTGTTGGTTCTGACGATGGGCTTCACTTTGCAGGTCGCTGTCGCCTTTTCGCAGAGAATGATTCAGCACGCCTCGAGGGTCGGAATTTGATCGAGATGGCCGCGATGTACTTGGCTCTGATCCTGGCCCGCGTCGGGACGTTCGTGGCCATTATGCCGTTGTTCGCGGACCGTACTCCCCGGTTGGTTCGCGCGGGGCTGGCCATGACCTTGACGTTGTTTTACTTCTCGGCGGTGGCTCCGCGCTGGGATGCCTCGCTCGCACAGGCCCCCTCGTGGAACGGTTGGCCTTTCCTGCTGGTTCTGCTGCGGGAGATGCTGATCGGTGCCGCCTTCGGCTTGGCGATGAGCTTGTTTCTGCTTCCCGCGCAGGTGGCCGGGGCATTTGTCTCAAACCAGGTGGGATTGGCGGTGGGGCCGGTCCGAGGCGTGACGGAAGCCTCGGCCTCGGGAGCGTTGTCGGCCGTCTTCGAGATCCTTGCCGCGGTCGTTTTCCTCGAACTGGACGGTCACCATGTCGTTTTAACGGCCTTGCATGCCACCTTCGCTCATTGGCCGCTCGGAGGTGTCGCTATCCCGCAACCGAGCGAGTCGGCTCTGGCAGGGTTGAGTCGGGCCCAGGAAGCGGGGACGCTGCTGGCAGCGCCGTTGGCCCTTTCGCTATGGCTGCTCACGATCTTGTTGGCTTTCCTGGCCCGTGCCGCTCCCCAACTCAACATCCAATCGGTGGGGTTCACGTTGCAATCGCTGGCGGTGCTCCTGGGATCGGCGTATTTGCTCCCGGAACTTGCACGGGTATTGACCCAGGAAATGAGTCGGTCGCTGGGCGGGTTGGCTCGCTGGCTGGAGTGACGCGATGGCTGAGGAACAGAGTCAACTCCGAACCGAAGACCCGACGCCGCGTCGGCGCGAAGAGGCCAGAAAGCGAGGCCAGGTTCCTTTCAGCCCTGAATTGACCGGGGCGATTGTGGTTTTGGCCGGCGTCCTCATCCTCTTCGTGATGGGTCCCATTTTTGGTGGTCAGTTGGTCTCAGTTTTTCGCAGCCATTTCCGGGAAAACGTGCTGACCGAACTGGACGTGGACTCCGCCCGGCAGATCGCGTGGGAACAAACGAGCAAACTGCTGTCGATTCTGGGGGTCTCCTTCGCCGTGACGATGGTCGCGGGCATCGGCGCAAGCATCGCCCAGATGGGATGGCACTGGTTGCCGGATCGACTCATTCCCGACTGGGAGCGCGTTTCGCCCACGAACGGATTTTCCCGATTGCACTCGTTCCAAACAGCCCGTCGGGCGCTGCTGGCCGTCCTCAAAGCGGCGGGGCTGACATTAATCGCGGCGGTGCTCGTTCGCGGTCGCCTCGGGGAAATTGTGCAACTGGGGCGGGGGGGCATCTCGGAAACGGCAGCGATGGCGTGGGAAGTCTGCATCCGCATGATGTTGTATCTGGCGGCAGCACTCCTGGCGATCGGCGTCCTGGATTATGTTTTTCAGTGGCGGCGAATCGAGGCGGCTCTCAAAATGTCGCGCCAGGACATCAAGGAAGAGACCAAACGCGAGGAAGGCGACCCGGTGGTCAAGGCTCGTCTCCGGGCCTTGCAACGGCAACGGGCCCGCTATCGGACGCTGGCGGCCGT
Organism: uncultured Gemmataceae bacterium; assembly: GCA_937922175.1. Lineage (GTDB taxonomy): Bacteria > Planctomycetota > Planctomycetia > Gemmatales > Gemmataceae > CAKZUU01. The sequence continues at coordinate 1,284 of CAKZUU010000002.1, read as the reverse complement.
TCCCAAGGCGACAGTCGTCATTACAAATCCGACGCATTATGCCATCGCCCTCCGCTACGATCGTGGTTCCGACCGAGCCCCGGTGGTGACGGCCAAGGGGGCAGGGGTACTGGCTCGACAGATCGCGGAGACGGCCCGACGGCATGCGGTTCCCGTGTTGGAACGGCCGCCCCTGGCGCGAATGTTGTTCTTTACCGTCCAGGAAGGCCAGGAAATTCCTCCGAAGCTGTTTCAGGCTGTGGCAGAGGTCATCGCCTTCGTGCTACGTTTGCGCGGGGCTGCCTAACGCCTCCCTGAGGGGAATTGTCGCTCATGGTGACGACACCCACGGCTGGAACCCGCCTCCCCCGCAGCGAATTGGTCATGTCGCTCGGGTTGCTTGGGCTTCTCGCTGTTTTTCTCGTCCCGTTACCTCCGGCGCTGTTGGATCTTCTACTCGCGTTTAATATCAGCTTGACTGTTCTGTTGTTGCTGGTGACGTTGAGCGTTCGACAGGCGCTGGATTTTTCCGTCTTCCCCTCGCTGCTGCTGATTTTGACCCTGTTCCGCTTGGCGCTGAACGTTGCCACAACCCGATTGGTCCTCCTCAAAGGAGATGCCGGTCATATCGTCCTGGCGTTTGGAAAATTCGTGGCCGGCGACAATTTAGTCGTCGGTCTCGCCATTTTCCTCATTTTGGTCGTCATCCAATTCGTGGTCATTACCCGCGGGGCCGGACGAATTTCCGAAGTGGCGGCGCGCTTCGTCCTCGATGCGATGCCCGGCAAACAGATGGCCATCGACGCCGAAATGAGTTCCGGTCTGATCAACGAGTCCGAAGCTCGAGCCCGTCGTCAGGCCTTGGTTCGCGAGTCCGAATTTTACGGAACGATGGACGGTGCGAGCAAATTCGTCCGGGGCGATGCGGTCGCGGCCGTCATTATTACCGCCGTGAATCTGATTGGCGGCATGATTTTGGGGGTGATGCGGGGGATGTCGATTGGGGCGGCAGCCCGAACCTTCTCCATCCTGACGATCGGTGACGGTCTGGTCACGCAACTCCCCGCCCTGATCATCGCGACCACGGCCGGCATCCTCGTGACCAAAGCCTCGACGCAAAGCAACCTCGGCCAGGAGATCGGACACCAATTCATGGCCAGCCTCGGTGCGTTGCGGCTGGGCGGAGCAATTACGATGGCCATGGCCTTGCTTCCCGGTCTTCCCACCATCCCCTTCCTCGTCTTAGGAGGCGTGTTATTGGCAATCGGGCGGGCTCTCTCTCGTCCCGAACGGCCCACGACAGCT
>CAKZUU010000001.1 GCA_937922175.1 uncultured Gemmataceae bacterium | reverse complement strand
CGAGCCCAAGCGGCGGGTGTTTTGACGTTGCTCTCCCAGAAGGGCCACGTGCGGCACTGTCGCGGTCGAACCGGATAAATCGTGCACCCCGCCTCACGATCCCAGAAAACGCAGTCGCCGTTCGGCTTTTCTCGAAGCGTTTGGCCCCGGGGTCCCGTCGTGGTGTGAACTGCGGTTAACTCCTCTTCCGACATCTTCAGGAAGGCCGCGATTGCCTGGATCTCCGTCGCATTGACCCAAACGAAACCCGGTGCCCCCGTGCAGCAAGCGCCGCAGCGCGTGCAAGTGAACCGCAAACCATCCGCGTACCAAGGATCGCTCATCCTTCAAATTATAGGAAGCCCATCTTTCCTCGACCGACCTGGAGCAGGGATCTTTGACTTCCGAGATTGGATGGCTCCAGGCATCTGGCGATGTCCCCAATCGCGTTAGAATAAGCTCATGACGCGGAGTTGGCTGATCGGCGGCCTCATCTCGGTTCTCGTGTCAGTGGGAACTCGCGCGGAGACCCCACCGTGGACACCTGCGGCGGTCATCTCTCTGGCCGAGCACGAGTCCGGGAGAATCTACGCGATCGCTTACAGTCCGGATGGAAAGACGCTCGCCGTGGGGGGGACGGGGAAGAACCTGCACCTCATCGATGTGGAGTCGCGCCGAGTTGTTCGGAGTTTTCCTGCTCACCCGGACGCGGTTTGGTCCGTCGCCTGGTCCAAGGATTCGCGGCAGTTGTACAGCGGGGGACGAGCCGACCCCATCTTGCGTGTTTGGGAGGCGGCCACAGGCGCTGAATTGACCTCGTTCGTTGGGCACCGCGGTGGGATTACCGTTGTCCGCGTGTTCGACGCGGGCCGAAAACTGCTGTCGGCTGGCGGATCATGGGATCCGTCGTTGCGTGTCTGGTCCGTCGCCGACCGACGTCTGCTTCGATCGATGGCCGGACATACCGACCTGATCGACGCGATGGACGTAACGGAAAACGGCCGATGGGTCCTGACTGGCAGCCGCGACGGTACCTTGCGTTTGTGGGATGGTCAACGAGGTCACGAAATCTGGAACCACCGCGTCGAGACCCAAGGTGGCCACGGCGGCTACCTGAGTGTGGCCTTTTCACCCGATGGCCGGCTGTTTGCCGCGGGATTGGAGGATGGTGGTCTGATCGTTCGAGAGACGATGACCCGCCGTCGGTGCTTGCCGGCCAAGGAACGTGGCGGCGAAACGCGCGCTTTGGCGTTCGCTCCGGATGGTCGCTGGTTGGCCTTCGCCGACTCGACTCGAAGGATTCACTTATGGGATGTCCGCACGGGCCAAATCGGTGCCGTGTTTCAAGGGCATCGCGGCGATGTCTTTGCTGTCGCCTTCTCACCCGAGGGACGTCAACTCGCCTCGGCTGGGGCCGATGCGTGCGTCTGCCTATGGGAGGTTCCGCGATCCAAGGAAGACCGTCGGATACTGAGCGATGAAGAGCGTCAACAGGCGATCGACCGGCTGTTTGCCGAAAATCCGGGGACGGCTCGTCACGGGATCAACGACCTGAGCAACGACCTCGGCCCGGCGTCCGAAGCGATTGCAGCGCGAATTCCCCCGAGGGCCGCTCTTTCGCCATCGATCATCCAACAAGCCATCGAGCGATTGGCCAGCGCTCGCTTTGCCGAGCGCGAACAGGCGGCCGAAGAACTCCTTCGCCAGGGCGACGCTGCCGAAATTCAACTCCGTCAGGCCTGGGCCGCAGCCGCCGAGGCCGAGCAACGCCGACGTCTCGATCGTATCTTGAATCAGTTGTCGCGGAAGGCTCCGTCGCCCGAATCGCTCGGGCAGCGTCGGGCCATTGCCGTTCTGGAGGCTCGGGCCGACACTGTCGCTATCGAGACCCTGCGGACCTGGGCAACCGCTGATCGGTCGTGGTTGAGCATCGAAGCGCGAGAGGCTTTGGAGCGCCTGACATCCTCGCAAAGGAATTCGGTGAAGCCGTAGCGCGCTCCGGCCCAGCGTTCCTTCACGACCCGGTGGCTTCTCGCGGGAGGGCGGAATCAGTTGACGACATTCCGCAAAGGCAGGCCCAACAGTGCCCGGCGGCAAGCGTCAGCCCCCTTGGTGCGCATGTCAAGCAACCCCTCTTCGGAGTAGAAAGCGGCATGAGGATTGATGAGGACGCGGTCATGGGCCGGGTGAGCGGGATCGCGCCAGGCCCGAATCAGCGGATCATCGGGCAGAGGCGGTTCGGCCGGAAGCACGTCAATGCCGGCACCGGCTAATTGACCCGATTCGATCGCGGCCGGGATCGCCGTCGTGTCCACAATCGCGCCTCGGGCCGTGTTGATCAGATACGATCCACGAGGCATCTGCGCGATCTGACGCGATCCGATCATGCCGGTCGTTTCCGGCGATCGCGGGCAGTGGATACTCAGCACGAATGCCTGCTGGAGAATTTCTTCGAGCGTCTCGACGCGGCGGATCCCGAGCGCCTTGTCAAAACCATCGGGCTTGTACGGGTCATAAAAAACGACCGTCATGCCCAAAGCCTTGGCCCGTAGTGCGGCGGCGGTCCCGATTCGGCCCAAACCGACGATGCCGAAGACTCGCTCCCGCAACCGGGCTAACGGGGCGGCCTGACTGAACATCCATGGGCCACGTTCCGAGCGCAGTCGCGAATTCAGCAGATGGATTCCGCGAGTCAACGCCAGCATCATGCCGACGGCTGTATCGGCGACCTCCTCGGTGCCGTAATCCGGGACATTGGCCACGGCGATGCCCCGGCTGCGAGCG